>JALTUD010000240.1 GCA_027047735.1 Flavobacteriales bacterium
CGAACAACTTTTACAAGCTCCGATTAAACGAACTTTTACCATGTTATCGTTCGTTATCTCAACCAATTCCATATCTCCGCCATCACTATTCAAGTAAGGACGAAGATTTTTTATAGCCTGATTAACCTTGTGTGTTAGTTCTTTCATGAGGAGCAAGCAGCTTTATCGTATTGTACTTCAACTTTTTTTGTTGGATCTAAGTTCTGATTTCTCCATTCAATTTGGTCAACTAATTTGTCAGCAGTTTCTTTTAATGCTTTTGCAACAGGAGTATCTCCTTGTAATACTGCAGGTCTTCCTACATCTCCACTTTCCCTTACACTTTGCACCAGTGGTATTTGCCCAAGCAGCGGAACGTCCAATTGTTCGGCTAAATCTTTTGCTCCTTCTTTACCGAATATATAATATTTATTCTCAGGTAACTCTTCCGGCGTAAACCAAGACATATTTTCAATTATACCCAATACAGGGACGTTGATAGAATCTAACTTAAACATATTCACACCCTTTCTTGCATCAGCCAAAGCAACGTTCTGAGGAGTACTAACAATTACAGCACCCGTAAGCGGTAGGGCTTGAACTAAGGTAAGATGAATATCTCCCGTACCCGGAGGAAGGTCAATCAATAAATAATCTAAATCTCCCCAATCAGCATCAAAAATCATTTGTTGAAGTGCTTTTGTTGCCATAGCTCCTCTCCAAATAATAGCTTGATTAATATCTGCAAAAAATCCAATCGAAAGTAATTTTACCCCATAACTTTCAATAGGGACAATCATTTGTTTTCCGTTTACTTCTCTACTAACAGGTTTTTCGTGTTGTACGTCAAACATTAAAGGTATAGAAGGACCATAAATATCTGCATCTACTAATCCTACTTTATACCCTTTTTTTGCCAAAGCAACAGCCAAATTTGCTGTCATGGTTGATTTACCTACACCACCTTTCCCGGAAGCTATAGCTACAAAGTTTTTAATGTTGGGTAATTTATCATTTGTAGGATTTTGAATTTCTTTTTGATCTTTTATCACCTCAATTTGACAATCAACATTCAAATCTCTACCAACGGTTCTGGTTAAAGCAAATTCACAGGCTTCTTGCATCCTTTTTTTTGCATGTAAGGCAGCACTTCTTATAGCTACTTTAAAACTTACGTTTTTTCCATCTATATGTATAGCTGATACCAAGCCCGAAGAAACTAAATCTTTATCTCCGTCAGGATTTGCAACTTTTGACAATGCCAATAATACGTCTTGTTTCGTTATTTCCGCCATTTTATTTCTTTTTATGAAGTACAAAGATACAACAATATCCCATAGAAGTCAATTCAAATAGAGCCGGAAATAATTAAACCTTAAATCCGCAAGTGATTTCGTTATGAAAAGTCAAAATGCGTATTATTATTGGTCAAGCACAGTTTTGAGACACGCAAGCGTAGCCATAGCTACGGTGAGTATCGAAAAACGAGCATTGCCAATAATGATGCGGAGTTTGACTTTGTAATAGAAGTTCACTTGCGGATTTAAGGTTAAACCGGATCAACATCAATTTTTACTTGGATAGATTTATATTTTGAACCGACTTTTTTTATTTCTGCAATTTGTTCAGCTATATAAAGTTTTACTTTTTTAGCCGAAGCCGTCCTTTCGTATTTTATGGTAATTTGTTTATTGTATCTGTTCTTTATTCGCGGAATTGCACCATATTCAGGGCCTAATACACGATTTCCTAATTTAACTTTTAATTTTTTTACCAAAGCATCAGAAGCTTCATCTACCAGTTGCTTATCCATATGCCGAACCGTTAAGCGTATCATCCTGAAAAAAGGCGGGTAAAGGTAATTCTTTCGTTCATACAGCTCTTGCTGGTACATTCCCTCATAATCATTTTGCATCACCTTTTGAATAATCCAATGGTCAGGCGTGTGGG
>JALTUD010000241.1 GCA_027047735.1 Flavobacteriales bacterium
CTTTTATTTTTATTTGTGTTTCTTAAAGATTAAACTCTTTTTTAATTGTATCTACGTAATCTAATTCTTCCCACGGGAATAATTTTACATCTAAAGTAACCTCTTTCCCTTCCGGACTTTTGAATGTTTTGGTTACGGTTTCAGGTGTTCTTCCCATGTGCCCGTAAGCCGCAGTCTCCGAATAAATAGGGGTTCTTAAATTAAATCTTTTCTCAATAGCGTAAGGTCGCATATCAAAAACAGAAAGTAATTTTTCGGCGATTTCACCATCTGACATATCCACTTTTGAAGTGCCGTACGTGTCAACGAAAAGTCCCACAGGTTCTGCTACACCGATGGCATAAGCCACTTGTACCAACATTTCATCGGCAATGCCCGCAGCAACGGCATTTTTAGCAATGTGTCTTGTTGCGTAAGCTCCCGAACGGTCAACTTTACTCGGGTCTTTTCCGGAGAATGCTCCTCCTCCGTGTGCTCCCTTTCCTCCGTAAGTATCTACGATTATCTTTCTTCCGGTAAGCCCTGTATCTCCATGAGGTCCACCGATTACAAAAATACCGGTTGGATTAATATGGTACTTTATTTGGTCGTTAAATAAGGCTTGAATTTCCGCAGGTAACTTAGCTTTTACTCTTGGAATTAAGATATTGATAATATCTTCTTTAATCTTTTTCAACATATTTTCTTCCGTGTCGAAGTCGTCGTGTTGAGTCGAAACCACAATAGCATCAATTCTTACAGGTTTGTTGTCGTCATTGTATTCGATGGTTACCTGTGCTTTAGCATCTGGTCTTAAATAAGGAATATCTTTTTCTTCTCTTCTTAATTCAGCAAGTTCTTTTAATAAAAGGTGAGAGATTTCTAAAGCCAAAGGCATAAAAGATTCGGTTTCGTTAGTCGCATAACCAAACATCATTCCTTGGTCACCTGCACCTTGTTCTTCTTTGTTTGCTCTTTCAACCCCTTGATTAATATCGGCAGATTGTTCGTGAATAGCAGAAAAGACGCCACACGAATTTCCTTCAAACATATAGTCACTTTTTGTGTAACCAATTTTATTGATGACATTTCTAGCGATGGATTGAACATCTAAATAAGCACTAGATTTTACTTCACCGGCCAAAACAACTTGCCCCGTAGTTACGAGTGTTTCGCAAGCAACTTTTGATTCGGGGTCAAAAGCTAAAAAGTTATCAATGAGTGCATCTGAAATTTGATCGGCTACTTTATCAGGGTGTCCTTCAGAAACCGATTCTGATGTAAATAAATAAGACATTATTATTTTGGTTTAAAATTTTAAATTAATCAATGTTGTTTTGTAAAAAAAACAATTAATAACAAGTTATAGAAATAGAAGAAAGATTTGTATTCAGAAACAATTTTAGCATTTTTTTCTAGTGGTTGCAAGCAGCCAAATCTTTCCACTTTTTCGTAAATTGTCAGGCAAAAGTATAAAGAAGTTATGGATTGTACAATATTATAAGCAATAAAAACTCAAAAAGGTACAGCGTCAAGAATAAAGTTCTCTATTTTTGCACAAAAAAACAATTGATTACTATGGATTTTTTACCTGAAGAGATAAACGAGTTTTCTGAAAAACATACCACTCCGGAAAGTGCATTGTTGTACGATTTAAACCGTCAAACCCATTTGCAAATTATGATTCCGAGGATGCTTTCGGGACATTTGCAAGGGCGTGTATTGAGTATGTTTAGCCACATGATTAAGCCTAAAAACATCCTTGAAATAGGAACTTATACAGGTTATAGTGCCTTGTGCTTGGCAGAAGGGTTACAGAAAGGCGGAACATTGGTAACGATAGATAAAAATGAGGAATTAAAAGAATTTACCCAAAGCTATTTTGATAAAAGTGCTTATGCAGATAAAATAGAAT
This sequence comes from Flavobacteriales bacterium, assembly GCA_027047735.1. GTDB lineage: Bacteria > Bacteroidota > Bacteroidia > Flavobacteriales_D > Parvicellaceae > S010-51. Next base: position 1,895 of record JALTUD010000241.1, read on the forward strand.
TTATAATCGGAAACGCCCTTGAAGTTATACCGG
>JALTUD010000242.1 GCA_027047735.1 Flavobacteriales bacterium
AAACCAAAAATTCACTTTCTATCCGCCAATTTCACTCGCGTTAGGGATAGAACGGCGTGTTTGAACTCCTTTTTGCCCTCCTCCTTTTGAGGGCAAAAAGAGTGAGTAGTGATAGCCCGACCCCAATCGGCAAAACAAACGTTGAGCGAGAGCGATATGTTTGTTTTGCCGATTGGGGGAACGCCCTAATCTTTATATTTACTTTCTAAACCAAAGGAAAAAGGTGTCCACAAGCAGGCTTTTAATCCACTGTTTTTAAATATATTATTTACCCAAGTATTGCAAGTCTTTAGGATGGAATAGCTTCCTGTTGCTTTGTAAAATGTGTCGTTTTTGCCGTAACCTGAATTGGGAATTTTGATTTTATGTTGTCCGAAACTTTGGTTGATTAATTGGTTTATTTTTTTTAATTCTTCTGTTGTTAAGTGTACGGTTGTCCAATTTTCAGATACATGCTTGTATTGTGATACGTGTATCAATGTCTCGCTGGGTAAAAACATTGCCTTGAATGCTGTTTTGAGTGATAAATCGCTCCAATTCGGGGTGTTAAGGTAAAAGTCTTTGTCGCCCCAACCAAAGGCTGTATATTTGCTTTCCTTGGATAGGGTTAACCCCTCTTTTAAAGTTAATGATAGTTTATCGGCGGGCAAAATTATATCTAAATGTATCCCGTTTGAACTTAGAAAAATAGTTTGGTTTTGACTCGAAGTTATCGGGTGCTTATTAACGGTTATAAACGTTAAAATCATTGCAATTGTGAAATACAAGGCAGGGGGTAGGATGATAAACAATACTATTTTCTTGGCAAGTTTCATTTTTTACTTTTGTAAATCTCTGGCTTGCTCTAACGTTAATTTCTTTTCTCCCGCAAAGGCTACAACTTTGGCGTTTGGCACTCCTTTTTCTACAAATTTTTGTTTGAGTTCCTCTGCTTCTTCTTCTGTTTTTACTTTTCCACAGTAGTAGGTTTTCTTACCGTTTATATCTTTTTTGTCTATTCCTAAATAACCTAATTCCAGTAAGGCTATACTTACATCGGTAGGCATTTTCTCTCCGTAAGTTCCCAAATCTACGCGGTAAATCAAATCGGTAGAGATTGCTTCCGCCTTGGTTGGTTGTTTTTCTTCCGGAATTTCTTCTTCTTCTATATCGATTTCTTCTGTTTCTTCTTCAATAGGGGTTGTTTCTTTATTGTCATATTCTTCATCTTTTTCCAATAGGATAAAAACTTCACCCGGTTTTATTTCTACAATATTTACATCGGACATTCCTTTTTCAATGAAAGATGCCCATATTTCTTCGGCTTCTTTTTGTGTGTCGAATTGACCGCAATAGTATTGGGTAGCTGCATCTCCTAATTTGTTACGTTTTACTTTTGCTCTTTTGTTGGTGAGCATAACTTTGGCAATTTCGGTAGGCACGGTTCCCCAATATACTCCCAAATCTACAAAATAGATGCTTTCTTGTCTTGTGTTTTCTATCCCTTTTAAATTAGATTTGTTGGTGTTGTTTTGGGGTTCTGTTGTTGGTGCAGGAACTATTTCCGATGTATTTTCTTGTTCTTCAATTTGTTCTGTTTTATTGATTGTTTCGTTTGTGTTTTTATGCTCTACAACTTGCTCTGTTTCAGTTGTTGTTTCAGAAGATTGAGTTTCTTCTTGTTCTGTCGGTTGTGTTACTTCTTCGTTATCTTCTATTGTTTCGTTTGTGTTTTCTTCCTGTGTTTCTCCTTGGTTTGTTTCTTCTAGTATTATCGCTTCTATTTCTTTATTTAATTTTTCTTTTTCAGCACGTAGCCACTGGACATTATTGCTGATGACTTGTTTTTCTCTGTCGGGAATATCAGAAATTAATTGTCGCATATTGGCGTTTAATGCTTGGTCTAATTTTGTTCTTAACTGAATTAACTTGTCTTTTTTTCTATTT
>JALTUD010000243.1 GCA_027047735.1 Flavobacteriales bacterium
AAAAGGTGGTGTAGATATTTATGTCGTAGATATAAAAGAAGACGGTACATTTGGAACACCTGTCAATTTAGGAACAAAGATAAATACAGAAGGTAACGAAATGTTCCCATTTATACATCCGAATGGTCTGTTATTTTTTGCCTCAAACGGACACCTTGGATTAGGAGGGTTGGATGTGTTTGTTGCACAACTAAAAGAGGATGGAACTATCGGAAAGGTATTAAATGTAGGAGCTCCGTTAAACACAAACAAAGATGATTTTGCTCTTATCTTGGATAAGGAAATGAAAAAAGGTTATTTTTCATCCAATAGAGATGAAGGGAAAGGAGACGACGATATATACGGATTCCAATTGTTAAAGCCATTTACATTTGGGAAAACAATTAAAGGTGTGGCTAAAAGCAAAAAAGGAGAAATTTTGGCAAACACAAGTGTAACTCTTTACGATGAACAAGGTAATGTAGTAGAAACCGTTACAACCGGAGAAGATGGAGCTTACAGTTTTAATGTAGATGCTGATAAGAAATTTAAACTAAAAGGAACGAAAGATAAATATTTTGATGGTACAAATAAAGCAGACACCCATACAGATGAAGATGTAGTTTATGCAGATGTTATTCTTGAAAAAGATCCGGGATTATCAATTTATTGTCTGGTAACAGATAAGAAAACGAAAGAGCCATTAGAAGGTGTAAAAATAACATTAGTAAATAATCTAACCGGAGAAAAAGAAGAAATCACAACACCTGCTACGGGAGATTTTATGCGTCCTTTACCTAACAATAAGTTAAATGATAGAATCAGTTATAACCTTACATTAGAAAAAGACGGTTACATTGCTAAAACAGTAACGTATAATAAATTGTTGGATAGAGAAGGACAATATAAAATACACGAAGAGTTGGATTTAGGATTGGATAAAATGGATGTAGGAATGGATTTAAGTAAATTTATAGAAATCAATCCAATCTATTTTGATTTGAATAAGGCAAAAATCAGACCTGACGCAGCGAAAGAGTTGGATAAAATTGTGAAAGTAATGAACGAAAATCCGGGAATGTATGTTGAGTTAGGATCGCATACCGATTGTAGAGCAAGCAAGAAATACAATATGGCACTTTCGGATAGAAGAGCAAAAGCTTCTGCAGAATATATCAAAAAACGAATAACCCATCCTGAGAGAATAACCGGAAAAGGATATGGAGAATCACGTTTAATAAACCACTGTGAATGTGAAGGGAAGAAAGTAGTGCCGTGTACAGAAGAAGAGCATCAAGCCAATCGTCGTACAGAATTTAGGATTGTTAAAATTGACCCAAGTATTAAGGTTAAAAACAACAGTCCTCAATCTTTCGATAAAACTTCAGGAAAGTGATTATTGAGACGAAATGGAAGTGAAACAAAAAACTCTCTTAGCAAAACTAAGAGAGTTTTTTGTTTTATAAGAGAAATAACATACATAGTAAATGTTTATCGTCTAAGAACCTAAAAATTCACTTTCTATCTGCCAATTTTACTCGCGTTAGGGATAGGAACGGCATCCTTTTGGGTTGTTGCGTATATGCAACCCAAAAGATATAGTGGATAGCCCGACCCCGTTTTGCAAAAGACACGTTTAGCGAAGCGATATGTGTCTTTTGCAAAATGGGGGAACGCCCAAATAATCTTCGTCTTTAATACCATTTAAACTTCATAATGGTATAATTTCCACTAAATTTATTGATGGTTTTCTATTTAGGAGAAAAAAAGTGCTACTCATAAAAAAACACACAAATCATTTTCTCATTCCGAAAATTTTCATTAATTTAAAAATTGTAACCTTGGTTACTGTGTACAGAGAACAATCAACCTATCTTTGCATAAGTAAAAAACAAACCCTAAAAACTAACTAATTATGAGAATAGAACAAATTTACACGAACTGTT
>JALTUD010000244.1:0-9478 GCA_027047735.1 Flavobacteriales bacterium
CGTGTTGACGGAAGAACCATCGATTTTTCTAAAATGGAAGAGCAAAAAGGAGATGAGAATCCTATGAAGTTTTCGTACAGTGATGAAACCGATTTCTTAACCGAGCAAAAAAGCTGTTGGATAACCTACACCAATACGGAAGTACACGAAATCTTAAAAACAGGTTTTGACCGTTCGCCGATGTTCAACGGAGCTATAAAAAGCGTAGGACCTCGTTATTGCCCTTCGATAGAAGATAAAATCAATCGTTTTGCACATCGTGAAAGACATCAAATCTTTGCCGAACCCGAAGGTTGGGACACCATAGAATATTACATCAACGGTTTTAGCACCAGTCTTCCCGAAGACGTGCAACAAAAAGCTTTACGAATGATACCGGGCTTTGAAAACGCAAAAATGTTTAGACCGGGCTATGCCATCGAATACGACTATTTTCCGCCAACGCAGTTAAAACATACGTTAGAAACAAAATTGATAGAAGGCTTATATTTCAGTGGGCAAATCAACGGGACAACCGGCTACGAAGAAGCGGCAAGCCAAGGCTTGATAGCAGGTATAAATGCCGCACTAAAAGTAAAAGGAGAAGAAGAATTTATCCTTTCGCGTTCGGAAGCTTATATCGGTGTCCTCATCGATGATTTAATTACCAAAGGAACGGAAGAACCTTACAGAATGTTTACTTCAAGAGCCGAATATCGCATCTTGTTGCGTCAAGATAATGCGGACTTACGCTTAACTGAAAAATCATACAATATTGGATTGGCTTCGGAAGAACGTTTAAAACGTATGCAACATAAAAAGGAAGAGTCCGATAAATTGATAAAATTTATAAAAAAAACATCTATAGCCCCGGAGGAAATCAATCCGGTTTTGGAAGCGAAAAATTCTTCACCATTGAAACAAAAAGTAAAAATGGACAATGTGCTGGCACGTCCTAACCTTACGTTAGATGATTTTATTGAAGCAAGTCCGAAATTAAAAAAATACGTTGATAATATCGATTATGATGTACGCAGTATAAAAGAACAGGTGGAGGTGCAAATCAAGTACAGAGGCTATTTGGAGCGAGAACAGGATGTTGCTGATAAATTATCACGTTTGGAATATGTGAAAATTTCCGATGATATTGATTATTTTAAATTTTCATCGCTATCGAACGAATCTAAGGAGAAATTAAATAAAATACGACCTAAAACTTTAGGGCAGGCTTCTCGTATCAGCGGAATTAAACCCTCGGATATTTCTATTTTGATGATTTATTTGGGAAGGTAAATGTTTAAGTTTGATTAAGAATACTAAATTCCATTTTCTTTGCACTTACCTCAACTGCGTTAGGGATTGTATCCCTAACACGAAATGAAAGTAAGCACATAAAGTGGTTTTGTCGCCCTCATACTTCTTCATATTTTATTTCCATAGCTGGAGCTATGAAAAGAAAATATTCATCGTCTGAGAACTACAAATTCCACTTTCTTGCACTTATTTCATTCCGCGTTAGGGATAGAAGTGGCATCCTTTTGTGTTGTTGCATATATGCAACACAAAAGATATAACGGATAGCCCGACCATTACGGCGTTAAAAAGAGGTGTAGTGAGGACTACACCTCTTTTTTATGCCGTAATGGGAACGCCCAAAAATCTATCTTCTTAAAAACGACTTCTATTAAACGGCTTTTTTATACATTTGTGATTATTCATTAGAAAAACGAAAAAACGTGCCAAGAATAAAGATAAAAGAAGCATTGGAGTTGCAACCGACTCCGAATATTAATGTGAAAGGTTGGGTAAGAGCTTTTAGAAGTAACCGCTTTATTGCCTTAAATGACGGTTCTTATATTCATTCCATTCAGATTGTTTTGGAAGATGAGAAAATTCCTGAAGAGATAGTACGGAAAATATCCATAGGTGCGGCTCTTTCTGTTAAAGGGGCGTTAGTGGAATCTTTGGGGAAAGGACAAAAAGTAGAAGTGCTTGCCGAAGAGATTGAAGTGTTGGGCGAGGCTAACCCTGAGGAAGTGCAAAAAACGATTCTGCAACCTAAAAAACATAGCCTTGAAAAATTAAGAGAACAAGCTCATCTTCGTTTTAGGACGAATTTATTCGGGGCGGTTTTTAGAATCAGGCATGCCATGGCATTTGCTATTCATAACTATTTTAACAAAAACGGTTTTTACTATTTGCATACGCCGATTATTACGGGTTCGGATGCAGAAGGTGCGGGAGAAATGTTTAAAGTTACCAATTTACCTTTAGAAAATATTCCTTTTAATGAGGAGGGTAAAGTCGATTACAGCAAAGATTTCTTTGGAAAAGAAACAAACTTAACTGTTTCCGGGCAATTGGAAGCAGAACTTGGTGCAATGGCTCTGGGTCAGGTTTATACGTTTGGGCCTACTTTCAGAGCGGAAAATTCTAACACGTCAAGACACTTGGCGGAGTTTTGGATGATTGAGCCGGAAGTGGCTTTTGCCGACTTAAATGACGACATGGCATTGAGCGAAGATTTCATGAAGTACCTAATTCGCTATGCCTTAGAAAACTGCAAAGATGATTTAGCGTTTTTGATGCAACGCGAATTGAACGAAGACAAACAAAAACCAAAAGCCCAACGTAATGAAATGAACCTTATCGAACGTTTAGAATTTATTGTAACCAATGATTTCGAACGCATCAGTTACACCGAAGCGATAGAATTGTTGCAACGTTCTAAACCTTACAAAAAGAATAAGTTTAAATTTCCGGTGGAATGGGGTGTTGATTTAGCGAGTGAGCACGAACGTTTCTTGGTAGAAAAACAATTTAAAAAGCCGGTAATTATTTATGATTACCCGAAAGAGATAAAGGCTTTCTACATGCGAAATAATGACGACGGTAAAACAGTTGCCGCTATGGATGTATTATTTCCGGGTATTGGTGAAATTATCGGTGGTTCTCAGCGGGAAGAACGTCTTGATGTATTGAAAGAAAAAATCAAAGATTTTAACATCGAAGAAGAACACGTTTGGTGGTATTTGGATACACGTAAATTCGGAACTGCACCTCATGCGGGATTTGGATTAGGGTTTGAACGCTTGATTATGTTTGTAACAGGTATGACGAATATTAGAGATGTAATACCATTTCCGCGAACACCTAAAAATGCAGAATTTTAATTCGCATGAAAGGATTGGGCTATCAAACGTTGGTGGAGTTTTACGGATGTGATACTTCAATAATTAACGATACAGAGCAAATAAAACAACTGTTATTGATGTCTGCCGAATTAGCCGGTCTTACAGTTGTGGATGCTGTTGTTCATCATTTTTCGCCCATAGGAGTAAGTGGTGTAGTGGTGGTGAAAGAAAGCCATATTTCGGTACATACATGGCCGGAATACGGTTATGTAGCTTTAGATTTTTTCACTTGTAATTCGGTATATAGCTTAACAACTGCAATTGATTATTTAATAAATGAATTAAAAGCAGAATCAACGGAGAGTAAAACCTTGGTAAGAGGAAAACAAATAAATGAATTTAAAAGAGAAAATATATAATTGGATAGATACCGATTCCGAAACACAAAAGTCGCGTTGGGTGAACGAAGTGATTTCGGGGATAATCGTACTGAATATTTGTGCCATTCTTTTTGAGTCGTACAAAGAGTTTAGTATTCCCTATCGTTCCAAACTCTATTATTTTGAGTTGTTTTCAATCGTTATTTTTTCGTTGGAATACCTCTTTAGAATCTGGATAGCAGATTTGCACTATAAGGAAAAAACACCGTTAAGAGCTAGATTGACGTATATTTTTTCATTTTACGGAATAATTGATTTATTGGCAATTATGCCATTCTATTTACCGATGATTACACGCGTAGATTTAAGGGTTTTACGTTCTTTACGGTTGATACGCTTGCTTAGGGTATTCAAATTGTCAAGATATTCTCGTTCGTTCAAATTGCTGGGCGAAGTACTGGAAGATACCAAAGGAGATTTGGCGGTAACGATATTCATTGTGTTTATCCTACTCATAATTTCATCTACTTTAATGTTTTATGTAGAAAATGAAGCACAACCCGAAGCCTTTAGTAACATTGGTCAATCCCTTTGGTGGGCGGTGGCAACACTCACAACCGTAGGCTACGGAGACATTTACCCGATAACCCCCGCAGGAAAATTATTAAGCGGATTAATAGCCATATTAGGAATTGGAATTGTAGCTTTGCCTACCAGTATTTTAAGTTCATCCTTTGTCGAAAAGATACAAGAGAGAAAAAAACAAAAACAAAAATGTACCTGCCCTAAATGCGGAGAAGAATTTTTATTAAAAAATGAGTAACGAAGATTCCTTAGAACCGAAATTAACCGAACTGAAGGTCGGTTATACCTTAGACTATAATCTAAAGACGTGGATTGTAGAGGAAGTCTATCATTACCGTTGGGGCAACAATTTTTCGAGTATAGAATACAAAATCTACTCAGGCGACGAACAGGCGTATTTGGAAGTAGAAGACGATGACGAGTTAAAAATCCTATTCAGTAAAGACATTGATTTACCGTTAAGCCGATTTGATTTTCTTCCCGACAGCGACCCTAAACCCGAATTGCAATACAACGGAAAAACGTACTTTTTCCACGAAATGTTTGACGCTCAAGCACGAAACGACGAAGACGATTATTGGGAGTCATTTTACCTTTGGGATTATTTTGACGAGGAAGAAAAAGAATTTATATCCATAGAAAATTGGGACGGCGACCTCGAAGCGTGTCACGGACATAAAGTAGATGAATTGGAAATCAGTAGTGTTACCCCCGGCGACCCCAATCGAGTTCGAGAAAGAAAACTAAATAAAAAATACGGCTACGACACCACTTACGACGAATCTCAAAAAACAATACCTGTTAAAATTATCTTCACCATGATACTTATCATTGTTCTGATAATTATAATGTCCAGAGGTTGCGGAGGCGGAACCTACATACACACCGGAACAGGTCGATACATACACCACGTAACACCAATAGGTGGCGGAGGTTCGTGGTCAGGAGGTGGCGGAGGCGGATTCAGAGGCGGAGGCGGAGGATTTGGAAAATAAAAAAGATTTGGGCGTTCCCCTAAAACACGAAACAAACATATCGCTCTCGCGAAACGTTTGTTTCGTGTTTTAGGGTCGGGCTATCACTACTCACTCTTTTGTGTTGCATAAGTGCAACAACACAAAAGGAGTTCAAACACGCCGTTCTATCCCTAACGCAAGTGGAATGAGTGCATAGAAAGTGAGTTTTAGTTTCTTTAGATGATGAAAAAATTCTTTGCATAGCCGAGCTATGGAAATAATTTTTGAAGAAATATAAAGGAAATAAAAGCACTTTATAGTGCTCATTTTACTTGTGTTAGGGATACAATCCCTAACGTGTGTAAAAAGAGCAGTAAGAAAATGAGTTTTGGTTTCTTAGACGATGAAAAAAATCTTTGCATAGCACCCGCTATGGAAATATTTTTTGAAGAAGGATAAGGAATCAAAAAACGCTTTATACCGTCTATTTCGCTCGTGTTAGGGATACCAATCCCTAATGCGAAACAGGTGAGTGCAAAGAAAACGGAGTTTAATTTTATCGATAATAAACTTCACATTTAAGCACTTCTCAAAAAACAAAAAACAACAATGGACATAACAATATATACAGACGGTTCAGCACTGGGAAATCCCGGAAACGGAGGATACGGAACCGTACTGATGGCAGGAAAACACTACAAAGAAATGAGCGAAGGCTATAAGCTCACAACCAATAATAGAATGGAGTTATTGGCTGTCATAAAAGGATTAGAACAATTAAAAGGAGAAGGGCACAACGTAACCATTTATTCCGATTCAAAATATGTGGTCGATGCCATAAAAAAAGGATGGGTATTCAATTGGGTAAAACAAGGATTTAAGGGTAAAAAAAACAGTGATTTATGGAAACGATTCCTTAAAATATACCCCAAGCACAATGTAAAAATGATATGGGTAAAAGGACACGCAGGAAACAAATACAACGAGGTATGCGACCGTTTAGCAGTAAAAGCGGCCAACGATAAAGAGCACTTAAAACCCGATACATGGTTTGAAAACCAACAAAACAAAAAAGACTTATTCAATAAATAATTTATGAAAGCAGCAGTATTGGTAAAACATGGTTCTCCCTACGAATCATTTGAAATAAGAGAAGTGGAAAAGCCACGTTTATCCGAAGATGAATTACTAATAAAAGTAGATGCCTTCGGATTAAACTTTGCTGATGTGATGGCAAGACAAGGACTGTACCAAGAAGCACCACCGCTACCAAGCGTCATTGGCTATGACGTTGTCGGAAAAGTAGTAGAAGTAGGGAATGAAAAATATGATGATTTATTAGGAAAAAGGGTAGTTTCCATGACTCGTTTCGGAGGATATGCCGAATATGCAAAAACCAAAGCGGAAGGAGTAGCTGTAATTCCCGATAGTTTTACCGATGGAGAAGCACTTGCGTTGGCAACACAATACAGCACGGCTTATTTTATGGCGTACGAATGTGTTTCCGTTTTTGAAGGAGATAACATCTTAATGCACGCTGCCGCTGGTGGCGTTGGGACTGCTCTCACCCAATTGTTAAAACTTAAAGGCTGTACTTTATTTGGGTTAACGAGTAATGATAAAAAGCTAAACTATTTAAAAACCAACGGAATAGATTATCCGATTAATCATACAAAAACGGACTACGCCAAAGAAATAGAAAAAATAATAGGCAAAAATAAAATAGACGTAGCTTTTAATTCTGTTGGAGGTTCAACTTTTTCCAAAGATAGAGAATTGCTGATGAAAGGAGGACGACAAGTACTATACGGAGCAGCAGAACGAGCAGGAAAAGGGCAAGGGAAATTAAAAACCTTAGCCTTAGCATGGAATTTTGGTATTTTTTCGCCTATACAAATGTTATTACATTCACAAGCAATTATAGGAGTGAATATGTTGCATATTTCAGACGCTAAGCCACAAGCAATCAAGAGAAGTCTTGATGCCGTGGTAAAAATGACTAAAGAAGGTATGTTAAACCCACATGTAGGCGGAGTATTCAACGTTAACCAAATAGGAGAAGCACACCATTTATTGGAAAGCAGAAAATCAACAGGAAAAATAATTGTAGAGTGGTAAAAAAGTTGAAAATTCAGTCTTTTCTTTCTTTTTGGCGACAAATTTTTAGTTTTTCTGTCGCTTTGTCATAAAGAATAAACAAAAACTGCCAATAAGTAAGAGAAAATACGATGGCACAAGAATTGACAAAAGGAGAGACAGAAAGAAGAACTGAATTATAAACCACGAAAAAATAAACAAAAAAATGGGAAAAATAATAGGAATAGATTTAGGAACAACCAACTCTTGCGTTGCCGTGATGGAAGGTAATGAGCCGGTTGTAATTGCAAATGCAGAAGGGAAAAGAACAACCCCTTCGATAGTAGCTTTCTTAGATAATGGAGAGCGAAAAGTAGGAGAGCCTGCAAAACGTCAGGCAATTGTAAATCCTACAAGAACGGTATCATCGATAAAACGTTTTATGGGACATACTTGGGACGAAGTTCAAGATGAAATAAAAAGAGTCCCTTATAAAGTCGTAAAAGGAGATAATAATACTCCTCGAGTATTGATAGATGACAGAAAATATACGCCTCAAGAAATTTCAGCAATGATTCTTCAAAAAATGAAGAAAACTGCAGAAGATTACTTAGGACAAGAAGTAAAAGAAGCGGTAATTACAGTGCCTGCTTATTTTAACGATTCGCAAAGACAAGCTACAAAAGAAGCCGGAGAAATTGCAGGATTGGATGTTAAAAGAATCATCAACGAGCCAACTGCGGCAGCCTTAGCTTACGGATTGGACAAAAAAGCAAAAGACCAAAAAATTGTAGTATTCGATTTCGGTGGTGGTACACATGATGTATCTATCTTGGAATTAGGAGATGGAGTATTTGAAGTATTGTCAACAGACGGTGATACACACTTAGGAGGTGATGATGTAGATAACAAAATCATCAATTGGTTAGCTGATGAGTTCAAAAAAGACGAAGGAGTTGACTTGAGAGATGATCCGATGGCTTTACAACGTTTAAAAGAAGCGGCAGAAAAAGCAAAAATCGAATTATCAAGTACAACAACTACCGAAATCAACTTACCTTACATTATGCCGGTTGACGGTGTACCAAAACACTTGGTAAGAACATTGACAAGAGCTAAATTTGAGCAATTGATTGACGATTTAATCAAAAGAACAATCGAGCCATGTAAATCAGCTCTTAAAAATGCAGGTTTAAGTGTAGGTGATATTGATGAAATCATTTTGGTAGGTGGTTCTACTCGTATCCCTGCAGTGCAAGAAGCAGTTAAAAAATTCTTCGGAAAAGCACCTTCAAAAGGAGTAAATCCGGATGAAGTAGTAGCCTTAGGAGCAGCAATTCAAGGAGGAGTATTAACCGGAGAAGTAAAAGATGTATTATTATTAGACGTAACTCCATTATCATTGGGAATCGAAACAATGGGAGGTGTGATGACTAAATTGATAGAAGCAAATACAACAATACCAACTCAAAAATCACAAGTGTTCTCTACAGCAGTAGATAACCAACCATCGGTTGAGATTCATGTATTGCAAGGAGAAAGACCATTAGCAAAAGACAATAGAACCATTGGTAAATTTCACTTAGACGGATTACCACCTGCACCAAGAGGAGTTCCTCAAATCGAAGTATCTTTCGATATTGATGCAAATGGTATCATCAATGTGAAAGCGACAGATAAAGCAACAGGAAAAGAAAAAGACATTCGTATCGAAGCATCTTCAGGGTTAACAGAAGAAGAAATCGAAAAAATGCGAAGAGAAGCTGAGGAAAATGCAGAGGCAGATGCTAAGAAAAAAGCAGAAATCGAAACATTGAATCAAGCAGACAGTTTAGCTTTCCAAGTTGAAAAATTCTTGAAAGAAAGTGGAGATAAAGTTCCGGCGGATAAAAAAGCAGACATTGAAGCAGCGTTAAAAGACGTTAAAATGGCTCACGCTGAAAAAGATGTTGAAAAAGTAAAACCTGCTATGGACAAATTGAACGAGCTATTCCAAGCAATAGGTTCAAGTATGTACAATGAAGGAGATGCCGGAGCGGGAGCAGGTGATGCTCAAGCAGGTACTGATACAAATACCGGGGATGATGAAGTTACTGATGTTGACTTCGAGGAAGTGTAACTATACACTTTGATTAATAGATAAAACCTTACTGATTCGTTCAGTAAGGTTTTTTTGTTTCTTATAAATAAGGGTATGGTATGTTTTGGGCGTTCCCCCACTTTGCAAAAAACACATATCGCTCACGCGAAACATGTTTTTCGCAAAGTGGGGTCGGGCTATCACTACTCGCTTTTTTTGCTTGCAAACAGCAAGCAAGCAAAAAAGAGCTCAAACACGCCGTTCTATCCCTAACGCGGGGCAGGAGAG
>JALTUD010000244.1:9488-19375 GCA_027047735.1 Flavobacteriales bacterium
GTGCAAAGAAAACGGAGTTTAGTTTTCTTAGACGATGAAAAAAATCTTAGCATAGCTCCAGCTATGGAAAATTTTCATAAAAATGGATAAGGAATCAAAAAAGAATGATAAACTATCCTCTTCATAAAAAAAACTACTGCACTACAACCAATCTACCCGAAGTATTTTGTCCGTTTATAGAAAGTGAATAAAAGTAAATTCCCATACTCGCTTTTGTACCTGTTGTCGTTGTTTTATTCCATGTTAAGTTTTGTTGACCTGACGGCAATAATGTACGGTCAGCAACTCTTGCTATCATTTTACCACTAATATCATACACATATAAACTAACAGTAGAGCTACTTTTCAAATCAACTTGAATAGTCACTTGGTCTTTAAAAGGGTTGGGGTAAACCTTTACATTGCTCTCCGATTTGTTTTCCGGTACTTGCAAAGCATAAAACTCTTGAGACAAACTATCTAAATTTAAGTTTTCGTCTCCATTTTGATAAGGTAGAAAATGGAAATAAACCAAAAACATTTCATCCGTTGTATTTAATCCCGCAGTCACATCAATTGGAGGATTATTTGGGTTATCATGATTATTGGTTGTGTTATCATATACAGCGTTTCCATGCAAAACTGTATTTGCGGGAATTTTTACGATGTTCCTGAAAAACATAAACTCTTGCCAATGAAAATCCCAACGATTGATTCTAACCAAAGGAATTGTGTCATTACCGGGAGCAACACCAAAAGCTTCAATGCTTTTACCCAACAAATGCATATGAGGAAAAACACTCAACAATGATAAATTAATTGGAATATTGGAAAAAGTAGTACTCGCACTCGTAATACTATCTGCCGGAAGAACTAAATTCCAATTCTGCAATGCCGGAGCACTGTTTATTTCTCTAATCGGCGTAGCATCATCGTAAAAATACAAGCGTATTTTTGTACTATCTTGCATTCCCGCAGTTCCATCCGGGTAGTGCATCGCCAATACAATATTAGAACCGGCCGGTATTGTATAACCAAAGTTTATACTCCCTTGCCCCGGAAAAACAGTCGGCAAAGCTCCCGGAGTATATCCTCCAACCAGTCCTTCAGTAGGTCCTGAACATTGACTACTCACCGTATCCGCTTGATAGTTGGTTGAAGCATCTACATACACCAATGCGTGATGAACTAAAGCAGGATTACCCGGAACAATTTCAAAAGCTCTCAATTTTTTATCTGTTGTCAGTCCCGTGGGTAAAACAAAACAAACATAATCATCTTGTAGGGCAGATGCTTTACTGGTATAAGTAGGTATTTGTAATTCCAAATCGGGAGTAATCGTAAGAATACCTTCATTACTATAAACAGGCGGAGGTGGAGTATTTGCTGAATTACCCTCCGGTGCACCGGCGGCAATCCAATCTAAAATTGTACTTCTTTCCGTTGACGTTAACACTCTTTCGTGTGCATACCTTTTATAAGTCGTGTCTGCTAACCAAGGTGGCATAATACCATTTGCCACCGATGGTGATATGGTCAACCGATGATTATATGCATCTTGATAAGTTAACAAACTAAAAGGTGCTATTCCTCCCGGATTATGACAGTAGGTACAGTTTCTATAAAAAATAGTCGCAACACTATCCGCCCATGTCAACTGTGCAGATAAAAAAGGGACGAACGACAAATAGAATATGGCAATAAGTATGATTTTTCTCATGTTAATATCTGATTTTGGTCGCAATATAATGCAAGTTTATTTTGCGTGCAACCCATTCTCCAAATTATTTCTCAGTTCAGAAAAAACAAGAGCCGTAAAGACACAAATCAAGTACTGTGTATTTACGGCTGATAAGAGCGTTCTATAAATTATCTTTTATTGTAATATAACTTATATTCTTCAACGCTTTGAACAAGTGTATTATTATCACCCATTTCTAATTCGGCACCATACTCATTCAAGTTAAAAACTTTTCTCCTTTGATAATTATACTTTAACACATTACGGATCATAAAGTATTTCTTACCGGAAGTAGGAACAATTTTTTCCAATTTGTATTCTCCCGACTCTTCTTTTACTTGAGGATAATCAGGAGCTGAAAACGAAACACTCTGACTTTTACTATCCCCGTAAGAAATTACGGTATAAACGACTTTCTGATGTTTAATTTTTGCAGTTACATCCTCGTCATTCAATATTATTTTTTCAAGTTCCCAAGTTGTTCCACTCAAAGACTTATTTATTTTCTCTTTTTGACATGACGATATCAAAAAGACAAAAAGCAAACTCGTTATATATATGTATGTTTTCATAGCTTTTGGGGTATTTGTGATTACTCTATTCAAAGATACACACAAAAGCAACTATTTGTTTCTACTATTGGACGAGTAAATTTATTCTGTTTTTATTTTTGTAAAGCCGATTAGTTATTTTATCATTTATTTTAACACTTTTAAACATTGTTAACAAAAAATTAACTTTTGTGTTAATTTGGTTAAAACTATGTTTTTTATTGACAAAAAAAAGCGACACCTATTCGGTATCGCTTTTTAACACTTTTATAGCACTCAGCTAAAACTACTTAAATTGTAAACTTAATCCCTTGAGCCAATGGCAATTCAGTTCCCCAATTTATGGTATTTGTTTGTCTTCTCATATAAATTTTCCAAGCATCAGAACCAGACTCTCTTCCGCCTCCTGTTTCTTTTTCACCTCCGAAAGCTCCGCCTATTTCAGCACCTGACGTTCCGATATTTACATTCGCAATACCACAATCAGAACCTATTTGAGAAAGAAATTCTTCTTGTTCTCTCATATTCATTGTCATAATTGCAGAAGATAACCCTTGCGGCACATCATTTTGAATTTCAATGGCATTTGAAACATCTCCAGTATATTTTATTAAATATAATAAAGGAGCAAAAGTTTCCGATTGTACCATTTCATAGCTATTCTCTACAATAGCAATAGATGGCTCTACATAACACCCGCTTTCATAACCTTCTCCTTCTAGTAATTTACCTTCAACAAGCATTTCGCCACCCTCTGCTTTCACTTTCTCTATCGCATCAAAGTACATTTTAACCGCTGCTTTGTCAATAAGTGGCCCTACGTGATTTGCTTCATCTAAAGGATTACCTATTGTTAACTGTGCATAAGAATCTTTAAGCACCTCTTTTACTTTATCAAAAATATCTTCGTGAACAATCAAACGTCTTGTCGAAGTACATCTTTGACCGGTTGTACCTACAGCTCCGAACACAATTGCCGGCAAAACCATTTCCAAATCGGCACTTGGTGTGATGATGATAGCATTATTTCCTCCTAACTCCAACAAAGATTTACCTAAGCGTGAAGCAACTGCTGTACTAACCGATTTTCCCATTCTTGTAGAACCGGTAGCTGAGACCAATGGAACTCTTTTGTCGTTTGCCATCAATTTACCTATTTCGGCATCACCGATAACCAAACAAGAAATTCCATCAGGTACATCTTCATTATCTTCTATTACCTTATTTATTATGTTTTGACAAGCTATCCCACAAAGAGGAGCTTTTTCAGATGGTTTCCAAATACAAACATCACCGGCAATCCAAGCTAGTGCCGTATTCCAGCTCCAAACAGCTACCGGAAAATTAAATGCTGAGATAATCCCAACAATCCCAAGTGGATGATATTGGTCATACATTCTGTGTTTTGGTCGTTCTGAATGTAAAGTTGAACCGTTTAATTGACGCGAAAGACCTACTGCAAAATCGCAAATGTCAATCATTTCTTGAACTTCCCCCAAACCTTCTTGAATTGATTTCCCCATTTCGTAAGAAACCAATGTACCCAAGGCTTGTTTATTTTTTCTTAATTCTTCTCCAAATTGACGAACTATTTCTCCTCTCTTTGGAGCAGGCACATTTCTCCAAGACTTAAAAGCTTCTTGTGCTTTTAAAATAGATGCTTCATAATCTGCTTCGGATGCTGCGATTACACTTCCTATTAATTTACCGTCAACAGGAGAGTATGAGTCTATTTTCTCTCCTCTTGTTGTAAACCAATGATTACCTACGGCTGCTCCGTTGTTCACCTCTTTTACTCCTAAAGTGTCCAACACTTCTTTGATATTTGTTGTTTCGTTCATTACGTCTAACATACTGTTAATTTTTAATACGATTAATCTATAATTGACTATCTCATCAATTCTTTTACAAAGATACTTTGAAAAAACAGTATTTCCAAAAAGAGTTTTTAAAGTTTACGCTTATCCTTAAATCTGCAATTTCCCGTTATGTAATACTATTTTTGTGCTAGGGATAGAACGGCGTGTTTGAACTCCTTTTTGCCCGCCCGCTTTTGCGGGCAAAAAGAGTGAGTAGTGATAGCCCGACCCTATTTTGGAATACAAATGTTTCGTGTCAACGATATATTCGTATTCCAAAATAGGGGAGCACCCAACAAAAAAACCGCATTCCCTTAGTGTAAAGTAAAAACAATCCTTAAAACCCTTTGTTTTAAATAAAAAACTAAACGGCAATTGTTTTTTTTCGTACAATTGTAACAAATGAAACACCACCTATAGTTATGAATATAAAATTACTACTTTTTCTGTCGCTTTTTTTCTTTATTAATTCGCTTTTTTCTCAATCGGGAACTGAGTTTTGGTTTGCTCCTCCAGAGGTAACTTCGGGGCATGGTTCCAATCAACGTATCAAGTTGAGAATCGCATCGGGTAATCAACCGGCTACGATTACGATTGAACAACCGGCTAATACGGCAAATTTTAATGGAGGCACTCCTATTACATTGAATTTAGCTGCAAACTCTGCAACATCGGTTGATTTAACTGCAGACATGAATAACTTGGAAACAAAACCTTCTAATACTGTTCTTAATACGGGGTTACACATTGTTTCTACACAAACTATAACCTGCTATTACGAAATTACAACGCATTTTAACCCTGATATTTTTGCCCTTAAAGGACCTAATGGATTAGGTACGGAATTTTACACTCCTTTTCAAACATCTTGGAGAAACGGAAATTTCAGTCCTACTCCCTATACTTCTTTTGACATTGTGGCTACCGAGGATAATACTACGATATTAATTTACCCTAGAAAACCTTTAGATGGTGGACATCCTGCTCTTGTTTCTTATTCTATTACACTCAACAAAGGACAAACCTATTCCGGTTCTGTTACGAGTACATCGGGAGCTGACAACCCTGCAGGTACAGCCATTGTTTCGGATAAACCGATTGCTGTTTCTATAAAAGATGATTCGGTTTGGCCACAACCTGCAGGATGTAAGGATATCAATGGAGATCAATTAGTACCGACCAATATTGTCGGTTATGATTATATTGTACAAAAAGGAGGATTAACCGTTCCTGAAAGTGCTTATATTACAGCTACACAAAATAATTGTATCGTAACGGTTGCAGGAACTGTTGTTGCAACACTATTTGCCGGAGAAACTTATCGTGTACCCATAACAGCACAAGCTACTTATATTTCTTGTAGTCAACCTGCATATTGTTATCACATTTCCGGTTTTGGATGTGAATCCGGAGGAGCTTTATTACCCCCTCTAAACTGTGCCGGCTCTGACCAAGTAAACGTGGTGCGTTCTTCCAATGAATATTTTGCTCTAAACATCCTTGTTCCAACAGGGTCTGAAGGTAACTTTGCTATGAATGGAAACACATCACTGATTCCGGCATCTGCTTTCTCTCCTGTTCCAAACTCAGGAGGCGTCTGGATGGAGGCCACTATATCTTTTAACACAACTGATGTTCCTGTAAACGTCAATCAACTCATTACAAATTCCAGTGATGCATTTGCTGTTGGAATCATTAATGGAGGAGCAGGTTCAGGTTGTCGATTTGGTTACTTTTCTGAATTTGCGGCGAAAATTGTAATTGATGCCGGGTTAAACCAAACGGTTTGTGCAAACGATAGTGCTCAACTGAATGGCAGTGTTCAAGGGGGCTCTACTACTGGAATTTGGACAGGAGGATCCGGACAGTTTTTACCAAGTGACACTTCATTAAATGCAGTTTATGTACCTACTCCTGCCGATATTTCTTTAGGAACGATAACCCTAACACTTACTTCCACCGGAAATTGTACACCGGTTGACGACCAAATGCAACTGACTTTCACTCCTGCTCCTACGGTAAATGCAGGAAACGATCAAAGTGTTTGTGAAAATAACCCTGCTGTATTACTCAATGGTAATGTTACTATTGCAGCAAGTGGTGTATGGAGCGGAGGAAACGGCACTTTTTCTCCTAACAGTTCTAGTTTAACAACTACTTACAATCCAACTTCTGCCGAAATTAATTCAGGAAACGTAGTACTAACCTTAACGACAACCGGAAATGGGGTTTGTAATGCAGAAAGCGATAATTTAATCGTAACCTTTACACCTGCACCAACGGTTGATGCCGGTGTCAGCCAAACGCTTTGTCAAAACAACGCTCAAGCGAGTCTAAACGGCTCTAAAACAGTAGCAACAGGGGTTATATGGAGTGGCGGAGGAACTTTCTCTCCTAATGTTAACGCTTTAAACCCTACGTATGTACCGTCTGCAGGAGAGCTTCTTTCGGGAAGTGCAACCCTGACAATAACAACAACAGGTAATGGAAATTGTAATGCAGTGAGCGATGTTGTTACGCTTAACTACACGCCTTCTCCTACTGTTAATGCAGGAGCAGACCAATCTGTTTGTGCGAACAATTCGGCAGTTTCTCTTAACGGTAGTGTTTCCGTAGCTACAGGAGGACAGTGGACAGGCGGATTAGGAGTTTTTATACCTAATAACAACACCTTAAATGCAACATACCACCCTACAAGTACAGAAATAGCATCAGGAAGTTTAACCTTAACCTTAACCACCACAGGTAACGGGAATTGCCTTCCTGAATCTGATGATATGGTCATTACATTTACTCCTGCTCCAACTGTTGATGCCGGTCTTCCTCAATCCGTTTGTAGTTCCACTCCAACTGTAAATTTATCAGGGAATATAACATTAGCTACCGGAGCAGTTTGGAGTGGAGGAACAGGAACTTTTTCACCTAATGCGACTAATTTAAATGCTACTTATACAGCATCTCCGGCAGAAATTGCAAACGGGAGTGTGCAATTAATGTTGACAACAACCGGAAACGGAAACTGCTTAGCAGTAAAAGATAGTGTTTTAATTACCATAAATCCTATTCCAATTGTAAATGCAGGACCTAATGTTACCTCATGTGCCAATAATTCTGCTGTAAATCTTGGAGGAAGTATCATAAATGCTACCGGAGGAATTTGGAGTGGAGGAACAGGAAATTATGTTTCTTCAAATACCGATTTAAACGCTGTATATACACCTTCCAATGCAGAGGTTAGTGCAGGGTCGGCAACACTTACTTTAACTTCCACAGGAAACGGTTCTTGTCCGGCTGTAACGGATGATATTACCATTAGTATTTTACCTTCTCCAACAGCAGATGCAGGATTAGACCAAACAGTGTGTGCAAACAATGCAACCATAACACTTATCGGAGCGGTAACCGGTGCTAGTGGTGGTCAATGGAGTGGTGGTCTGGGAACTTACTCACCTAGTAACAATGCCTTGAATGCAACCTATACACCTACCTCAGCTGAATTATTGAACGGTTCTTTGACATTAACACTTACAACAACAGGTGTTGGTGTTTGTAATCCTGTTTCAGACGATGTAGTTCTTACATTCACACCGGCACCGGTTGTTGATGCAGGAGTTGACTTAACCTCGTGCGAAAACAACCCTCAAGTTACACTTAACGGAAATATAACTGTAGCTACCGGAGGACAATGGGTTGGAGGAAACGGAACATTTACACCTAACAACACAAATTTATCGGCAAACTATATGCCTACCACCTCGGAAATAACTGCGGGAAGTGTTACTTTAGTTTTACAAAGTACTGGAAATGGAAATTGTAACATGGAACAAGACAGTCTTTTGATAACAATAGACCCTTCTCCGATTGTAGATGCAGGTATTGACCAAACCATTTGTGCAAACAACCTTAATGTTGTTCTATCCGGGTCTGTTTCAGGAATTACCAACACAGGGATTTGGAGTACTTCGGGTACCGGTTATTTCGTTCCGAATAACACCGCTTTAAATGCAAACTATGTTCCTAGTTCAGCAGACTCAACCGTAGGTTCGGTAACACTTACATTAACCTCAACTAACGGAAACGCATGTCTTCCTGTTACTGACGATATGATTGTAACGATATTGCCTGCGGGAATTTCAGACGCCGGCAATGATGTTACGGTTTGTGCAAACAATGCAACCATTTCTCTAAACGGAAATGTAAGCGGAGGAGCGACGACAGGAGTTTGGTCAACAAATGGAACAGGAGTTTTTGTTCCGGATGCTCAGACCTTAAATGCAAATTATATTCCAAGCCCCGGTGATGCCTCTGCAGGAAGTGTAACACTTACTCTTACTGCAAACAGTTGTGATGCCAACTCCGATGATATGGTAGTAACGATTACTCCTGCACCAGTTGTTAACGCAGGAAACGATGTTACCGTTTGTGCAAACAGCTTAACCATTCCATTAACGGGAAGTGTTTCAGGTGCAAGCACAACGGGTATATGGACAACTTTGGGAACAGGAACATTTTCGCCAAACAATACAACATTAAATGCTGATTATATAGCCAGCACACAGGACTCTATTAATCAAACCGTTACTTTAATACTTTCAGCTACGGGAATAGGTACTTGTGCCCCCGTTTCCGATACAATGATTATCAATATTTTCCCAACAGGAACAGCTGACGCAGGAAATGATATGACCGTTTGTGCGAATAATTCCGATGTCCAACTCAATGGTGTTATTGGTGGCGGTGCGAGTATTGGAGAATGGAACTCAAGTGGTTCGGGAATATTTACTCCAAGTAATACAGATATGAATGCTATATACTCGCCTAGTGCAGCTGATATTTTACAAGGTTCTGTAAATATTAGCTTGACTGCTACAAATAGTTGTAATAACGCCTCGGATGTAATTGGTATTACCTTTGATCCTGCACCGGTTGTTGACGCGGGAAATGACACTTCTATTTGCGGAACGAATGCAGTAATAACGCTAACCGGAAGTGTAACTGGAGCAGTTGGAGGCGAATGGAGCACTTCAGGAACAGGTGTTTTCTCCCCTAACCCTCAGTCTTTAACCGTGATTTATAACGCAAGTCAACAAGACATTAATAATGGAAGTGTTTGGATTTATTTAACCTCAATAGGAAACGGAAACTGTAATGCTGTTGTCGATTCCTTAGAGTTAATGATTACAACAGGTATTCAAGTAAATGCAGGACCTGACCAAACCGTTTGTTCGACATCCAGTTACACGATTGTACAAGGAACGGTAACGAATGGAGCTTCGACCGGAGTATGGACTACTTTAGGTTCAGGGACTTTTAGCCCTAATGCTGTTTCACTAACAACAGAATACCATTTTGGAGCAGGAGACATAGCAAATGGAAGTGTTGATTTAGTTTTAACTTCCACCGGAAACGGTTCGTGCGTTGCAGAAACCGATACCTTGACCATTACTTTTGGTTCTACAGCTTTTGCTTCAGCAGGTTCTGATTTTATGATTTGTGAAAACGACACACAAACCCCTCCACTTAACGGAGTCGTTTCCGGTGGTGCAACACAAGGGCAATGGTCAACCTTAGGTTCGGGAAGTTTTTCTCCTAGTAATACCGACTTGAATGCTATTTATGTTCCAAGTGCGACAGATTTTGCAAATGGCTCATTTGAACTAGTATTAACAACAACCGATAATGGTAGTTGTATTGCAGGTAGCGATACTGTTCAGATTAGTATTGAATCTGCTCCTATAGCAAATGCAGGAGTTGACA
>JALTUD010000245.1 GCA_027047735.1 Flavobacteriales bacterium
CTGTTATGCTGTTGGATTATTCATTAGGGAAGGAAGCCTATATAGAACAATATTGCGAAAACAAAGATAAACCCGAATTGCACTGTGAAGGACATTGTCATTTATCCAAAGAATTAAAAATGGCTAGTAACGACAATACTAAGCAATCCGAGAGTAACGTGTTGGCTGTTGTATTTATTTTTTCCTTTCAAGATATCGTTCGTCTAACGCCTTCAATTTCTTTGCTTCAAAAAGTAATATTAAGTCATACTGAAAAAAGTATGATTTCACAATCTCATTTAAGGTCTATATTCAGACCACCTGCTTTACTCTTTGCTTGATACATATTGTATGTATCTGTGCATGAAAAAAGAGTGTCCTCCGTTCAAAGGAGGCAAATAAACGAAGTTTTCTTTTGTTAATGCTCATATCTGTTTTTGTTAAGCAAAAGCAATAGGTATGCTTATAAAATGTGTTAACTTGGAAAGCATGGCAAAATCATATAATTTTCTTTTGAGTTACTTGAATACCGGCACAACTTTATTTGTTGTTTTGTTGGAGTTGGTGCGGATTTAAGGTAATACGATAGAGAATAGAATGATAAGGAAAACTTCAAATGATTAAAGCAGAAAATTATTACAATGAATAAATTATTAGTAGCCTTAGCCTTTGTGTTAAGTGCAAACCTTACGTTTGCGTGCGACTATTGTAATATCTTTATTAATATATCCCCAAACGACTATCGCAACTCGTTTGGGGTATATCATCATATAAGATTAATGCACGGTGTTTACACGCCGTTAGGTACAGTAGTTTTAAAGCATGGAGGAGCAGAAGCCCCGGTATATACATTAGCAAACCGAAAGGTAGATGAAATCTACAGAACCTACGATATTCGCGGAAGATTCTATATCAAAGACAAATGGAAAACCATGGTGTCTATACCGATAGTAGATAATTCTTATCGAATAGACGGTCTGGACAAATATCGAGTTCGAGGTGTCGGAGATCCGATGATTATACAAAATTATCAAGTATATAATACCAAACATTGTGCAGATTCCGTTTCTAATTTCTCTCAGCGTTTTACCGTTGGAGCCGGAGTGAAAATCCCGTTGGGGAGTATCAACAAAACGTATGCTTACGGGCGACCCAATGTTGATTTACAACCCGGAAGTGGAAGTTGGGATTTTTTAGCAATGGCTATGTACTCTATACGTTACAAAAAAGTAGGGTTGATAACCAACTTGAACGTAAAGTACAGTACAGAAAATAAAGAAGGTTTTCGTTATGGTAAAACCATGAATTTTAACGCCAATCTTTTTTATATGAAAGAAATAAAAGGGTTAGTGTTTATGCCATTTGCAGGTACCTACATAGAAAAGTTTAACAAAGATTTTCAAAACGGAGGATTACTAAATGATTCCGGAGGAGCAACCTTTTTCGGAAATTTAGGTCTTAAAGTATATAAAGGTAATTTTGTAGTAACAGCACAATACCAAAAAGTATTAGAAAACCAATTACAAGGAGATAAACAATTATTTACACTTTACCGATCTACGGTAGGAATAATTTACAATTTTTAAAAAACGAAAAAATACAAAAAAATGAAAAACACAAAAATAATAGTAGCAGGAATTTTAGGATTAACCTTAGCCCTGGGAACAACCTCATGTAAAAAGAAAGGCTGTACAGATTCAAAAGCGACAAATTATGATGCCAATGCAAAAAAAGATGATGGTTCATGCGATTATCCCACTTCAACAGGAGATGGACATAATGGATATCATGTTATGTTCAAAATGGCTCATAAATACGATGGAGCTTCAGTAATGCCATCAGATTTTAACGACATAAAATACACCAACGATTTCGGTACTCATCACAGCATTACCAAAATAAAATATTTGGTATCTGATTTTGTGTTGTACAAGGC
>JALTUD010000246.1 GCA_027047735.1 Flavobacteriales bacterium
GTATTATTATTGGTCAAGCACAGTTTTGAGACACGCAAGCGTAGCCATAGCTACGGTGAGTATCGAAAAACGAGCATTGTCAATAATGATGCGGAGTTTGGCTTTGTAATAGAATTTTACTTGCGAATTTAAGGTTATAATCATTCTAAAGAAGTTTTTTAAGGAAGGGGCATTTCCTTCGTCTATTGAATAACTAACTTTCTTGAAATATTTCCTTTAGCAGTAAAAACAGTAATGAAATACGTTCCTGCATCAAGGTCTTTTACATTTATTTCCGCAGGGGAAATGACATTTGCCATAGAGCGAATTAACTTGCCGTTAACATCCATAATAGAAATTTTTTGAATACCTTTTGCCGTAACAGTTATGTATTCAGAAGCAGGATTTGGAAAAATACTCAACTGCGAATTACCATATTCTTGAACATTAAGCCCGTCATTATATGTGAATTTTTTAACAGTACTACCTACAATTGTTCCGTCAATTGACGAACCACTAACTTTTAACCAGAATGTATCGCCGTTAGAAAATTGATTCGTGTTCCAAGTAAAAGTAGTATCCGTTAAGTTGTTCGTAATATCCGAAAAAGTATTTTGATTATCGGTACTGTATTCTAATTTATACGTCAAAGGATTCCCCTCATCCGGATTGTTCAATTGCCAGTTAAAAGGAATAGAGCTATTCCAAATAGAGTCCCCCGCAATTGTTATATCAGGAATTTCATACGTATGTAAAAGTTCCGCAAATCCTTTTCCGGTAACCGATACACCATTTACTGTTCCCGATATTGTTGTTGCCCCTTCATAAAATCGAAAAGGATTTTGAACTTCAGAATTACTATACAAAGTTGTAATAACCAAATCAACATTATTTATCGGAGAAGTCAATCTCCAACTTTGTGCATAGCATTTTTGATTGTCGGGAGTATAAGCAAAAGCCAAGCGTTCCAATTCAAAATCGGAAGTAGTATATTGCGTAGAGTCATTTACATATGAGGACAAAATTCTATATTTATCATCGTTCGGAATCGTATTTTCCTGTGTAAAAATATTCCATAAATTAATATCCATACCATTTGAAAGTTGTAAAGCAAACCATTCATACTGTGTGCCACTGGAAGGATTCAAAGACCCATACTGCCTGTCAATCCATCCCAATCCCGAAATATTTTCCGTAATACCGTTATAGGTTATTGTTCCGCTAATATCTATTCCTGTTTCAGAATAATAATATGTATAGTCAGAAGCTCCTTGAAACAAGTAACCACTATCCCCTAAAATCAAAGGCCTTTTTACCGTATTGTATTCTAAATCAAGAGAAACATACGCTGAGCTTGCTTGTATTTCATATTCAAAAGGAAGAACAGTACCTGATAAGTTGTGTTTATTTCTCCAAAATTCAGTCCCGCCTCCGAACATGCTCGCCGAAATATTCAGTTGAGTCGTATCCAAAGTATCATAAGACAATAATTTCATTTCATCGTTAAAAACCTGATTATCATCATCGCTAATATTCAAAATCCTAAAACCATCAATCGTACTTCCGTAAGGATAATAGAAATACGTCAACATATAACTGTAATGTTTTCCCGTAGTTGCTCCCGTAACATGACCAATCGTGTACCACCATTCAGAAGGTTCGGCAGGATGTCGCCCCTCATCTAACGGAAAAGAAATCAAACTTCCCGAAGGCGTATAAGGATAATTTTTCCAAGCTTGTGAAAAAAAAGATAACCCCGAAAATAAAAACAAGGTCAAAAAATAGATTTTATAATTCATAATAATAAGTTTTTGGGCGTTCCCCCAATTTGCAATAACAACATATCGCTCACGCGAAACATTGTTATTGCAAATTGGGGTCGGGCTATCACTACTCACTCTTTTAGCCCTCAAAAGGAGGAGGGCAAAAAGG
>JALTUD010000247.1 GCA_027047735.1 Flavobacteriales bacterium
TAAGAAAACTAAACTCCGTTTTCTTTGCACTCACCTGCCCCGCGTTAGGGATAGAACGGCGTGTTTGAGCTCTTTTTGGCTTGCTTGCTGTTTGCAAGCCAAAAAAGCGAGTAGTGATAGCCCGACCATTACGGCGTTAAAAGTAGTGTAGTGCAACGAAACTGCTTTTTATGCTGTAATGGGAACGCCCAAAAACAAATCGTAAGGAATAAAGTAGATAAAAAAATGAGAGAAGTCAGTTTATTACGTCATTTCTGTCGTAACTTTGCAAAGATTTTTTCGGATTATAAAAAGTAGAAGAATATGGTTTCGGTATTAAAGTTAATGTTTACGGCTGGATTGGTCGTTGCCCTGACGCTTATTGTTATAGAGTTGATAGTTTCCAAAATAAAAGGAAAAAGAGTATATACACTTGCTGATACGCTGACCAATTTGTCCAGCGGAATGATAGAACGGTCGTTTGATGTCTTTTGTGCTGTTGGTTTTTTCTTCTTGTTTAATTACATTTATCAAATGGTGCCGTGGAAGATTCCTGCCAATCCTTTAACGTGGTTTATCGCTTTGCTGGTAACCGATTTTCTGGCGTATTGGCACCATCGGTTAAGTCATGAAATTAATTTTTTGTGGGCGGCTCATATTGTGCATCACCAAAGTGAAGAATTGAATGTTACAACCGTGTTTAGAGTTTCGTTTTTTGCGGTGTTAAATAGAGCATTGTTTTTTGTTTGGATGCCACTCATGGGATTTGACCCTATAACCATAGCAACTACGATTATGTTTTTAGGAATTTATCAATTTCTTACACATTATCGTTTTGTTGGAAAGTTAGGCTTTTTAGAAAAATTTATGACCACTCCTTCTCATCACAGGGTGCATCATTCCAGAAACGAAAAATACTTAGATAAAAATTACGCTCATATATTTATCTTTTGGGACAAACTGTTAGGAACATTCAAAGAAGAAGAGGAAGAACCCGATTATGGAATTACCAGTGGTTTTGAAAGTTCAAATCCGTTTAAGGCACAGTTTTCTTATTGGAAAAACTTGTTTACAAGAGCCAAAAAAACTAAAAACTTGAAAAACAAGGTGAAAGTATTTGTGAAAGATCCGACTTATACCCCGGAAGATTCCCCTCACTTACCTCATGAGTATAAAACAGACGAAAAAGGAAACAGAATACGATATAGAAATTTATTTTCTTTGGAAGAAAGTGCTTATATATTATTAAGTGTGTTGACTACCTTTTCTTTTTTCTTTCTCCTCACAAAATTGATTGTGCCTAAACCCGAAGGAGCAGATATATCCATAGAACAAGCTACGCGTTATGTAGAAGAAGCCTATGAGTTTCTGTTACAACCTTTTGTGTTAATTTTTGTAGGGTTGATATTGCTTTCTATATATATTCACGGACTATATATGGATAGGAATAAAAACGCTTTCTTGTTTGAGTTGGTGCGTTACGCTTCCATTTTAATAGTCGTTCCGATGGTGCTAAGGCATATGGCAGAAATGGATAAATTTAATCTAACGTTAACCGATGTAGAGGCTATTACAAATGGAGTTTTTGCCTTTGTTTTGGTAATGTTCCTGTGGTTGGTAAAAATAAAAGTATTGAACAAATCAGTCGTTAAAAAGCATAAAATAGCTTAGGTTTTCTATTTGGGTGTTCCCATTACGGCATTAAAAAGCAATTCCGTTATACTACATTGCTTTTCAACGCCGTAATGGTCGGGCTATCCACTATATCTTTTGCCCTCCAAAAGGAGGGAGGGCAAAAGGATGCCGCTTCTATCCCTAACGCGGGCGAAATTGGCGGATAGAAAGTGAATTTTTGGTTTCTTAGACGATGAATAGAAATTTTGCATAGCTCCAGCTATGGAAAATTTTTATGAAGAAAGGATAAGGAATCAAAAAACGATTTATACCGTCTATTTTGCTCGCGTTAGGGATACGATCCCTAACACGATACAGGTGATTGCAAAGAAACCCATTTTATTGAGCTCAGGTGTTTCATACTAGAGATACGATACCTAACACGGAATGAAACAAGTGCAAGAAAGTAAATTTTAATTTCTACAATAAATAATAGAGTTAATAGACTAAAAATAACATTGGCATTGAAGTTAATGTATTTAAAATCAGTATGATAAAAAAATGATAGAGGTGCAAGTTTATGAAGTGGTAAAAAAATAGCCGTTGTATTAAAAATATTATAATATCTTCGCACCCGAATAATTAAAAATTATACAATTATGAAAAAGACATTGTTTTTTGTTACAGCACTATTTACAGGAGCTGTAGCATTTGGTCAAACTACAGAAGTAAAAGAAGCAGACGGAACAGTAGTAACTCCACAAGCCGGAGATTGGGCTGTGGGAATGAACGCTGCACCTTTGTTTAATTATGTAGGAAATATGTTTAACGGTTCAACAGGAAATACGTTAAATACAGCATTTGTAAATCAAACACCTCAATCTGCTAACGCAATATACGGAAAGTATTTTGTAGATGAAAATACAGCGTACAGAGGTCAACTAAGATTGATGCAAAGGAGTGGTACTTCAATCGTGTTAACAGATACAAATACGATTAATTCTACACCTTCTTATGTAGAAGATAAATACAAACAATCAGGAGCAAATGTAGTGCTAGGTTTTGGTTTGGAAAAAAGAAGAGGACATAACAGATTGCAAGGGTATTACGGAGCGGAAGCTTTAATTACTTTTGGTGGAGTTAATCCGAAAGTAAAAAATGAGTATGGAGTAGCATTAGATTCAGTAAACATCGCTCATGGTGGTGCTGTTAATGGGAGAGTTATTGAAGCTAAAGGTGGTGCTACTTTTGGTGTTGGAGTAAGAGGTTTTATTGGAGCAGAATATTTCTTTGCACCAAAAATTTCTATCGCTGCAGAATACGGTTGGGGATTAAGTTATGCTAAAACAGGTGAAAGAACTACCAAAACTCAGTATTATGGTTTTGAAAATTCATCAGCTACAACTAAAACAACTTATGAAGTAGAAACGAAAACTGGAAAATCTTCATCATTCGGTATCGATACCGATAATTTTGGAGGTGCTATCCGTTTAATGTTCCACTTCTAAGAAGTAAAAGAATTAAAACAAAGAAATTGTTTAAAAAAGCCGAAGGTTAACCTTCGGCTTTTTTTATGAATAAAAAAAGCAAACAGATAAAGTTGAATTTTGGTAATATAATGTT
This sequence comes from Flavobacteriales bacterium, assembly GCA_027047735.1. Classification (GTDB taxonomy): domain Bacteria; phylum Bacteroidota; class Bacteroidia; order Flavobacteriales_D; family Parvicellaceae; genus S010-51. The sequence goes on from JALTUD010000247.1 coordinate 3,217, forward strand.
CTAGTGATATGCGTATCTTTGCGGTATGCTCGAAAACACAGAAATAAGATTACGAACGGTTGAACCAATAGATTTGGATATACTATTGGAATGGGAAAATGATATATCCAATTGGAAGGTAAGTGATACGAAAGTCCCCTTTTCCAAAAAGTTGATGATGGATTACATCAACAGTGCACAAGATATATTCCTGACGCAACAAATTCGATTTATGATAATACATAAATCATCCACTCAGTACATTGGTTGCGTTGATTTGTTTGATTACGATGTCTTTCATCAAAGAGCAGGTGTGGGGATTTTAATTGATAATAAATTTAGAAAAAGAGGATTTGCGAAACAAGCTTTGACATTGTTATTGGAATATGGTGGAGAAGTATTAAATCTTCATCAAGTTTATTGTACTATTCATGCTTCCAATACCGAAAGTGTTAACTTATTTAAAAATGTAGGATTCATACAAACAGGTACAAAAAAAGACTGGTACAATTACAAAGGCGTTTGGGAAGATGAATTGTTTTTTCAGAAAATACTTTCGTAGCACATTATCATATAGAACCTTAAATCCGCAAGTGATTTCGTTATGAAAAGTCAAAATACGCATTAGTATTGGTCTAGCACAGTTTTGAGACACGCAATCGTAGCCATAGCTACGGTGAGTAGCGAAAAGCGAGCATTGCCAATAATGATGCGGAGTTTGGCTTTGGAATAGAAGTTCACTTGTGGATTTGAGGTAGAACCTTAAGTTTAGTTGATACACCTTAAATTACTTGTGGATTTAAGGTGAAACTTATAAAAATAATACCTTTTCTACATAAAACTGTGCCGTTAATTTATTTTTGAAACAAAAAAACAAAGCTTTTTTTAATTTTGATAAAAAGAAATTTGTATGTTTGGGGTTTGATACTTTCGAGATCATTCGACTTTAATTATCATAAGAATTATGAAGAAAACAAAAATACTATTAGGAACACTTGCACTATCTGCATTTGCAGTAGGTTCACTTTTTTTCGGTAAAGAACTTAAGAATTCAGCTACATATAAAGCAGAAACAATTTCTTTCGGAGAAAATGATGTAAATTCATGGAATCAAGCGGCAGAGTATTATAGAGCATTAAGAGCAAACGTAAATACAGGAGAAATTGAAGAAGCGGATTATACAGAAGCCTATAATCATCTTCAACAAATGGAGGTTAATAAAACGACTGCATTTTCTTTTATAGAAGAAGGTCCTGACAATGTGGGAGGTAGAACAAGAGCTATCGAGGTTCACCCATCAAATGACGATGTCATTTATGCCGGAGCTGTTACAGGTGGTCTGTTTGTAACCCATAACGGAGGAAACACTTGGGAAAGGGTTGAAGGCTGGGATGCCTCAACAGATTTAGTTTCTATATCTTCAATTGCTATAACAAATGATGGTACTATCTACGTGGCAACCGGGGGTGGTACTTTTGAAAATTCTATCTCATTTGAAAATTCAGGAAACCAAAGAGGAAATGGATTATGGTATTCGTCAGATAACGGAGCGACTTTTACTCAAGCACAGGGTAGCAATAATAAAGATTTAACAAAAGTAGTAGCCGATCGTTCTAAAAATGATGTCGTATATGTTACCGGTTCCGGTTTTGGGCTAAGAAAGTTAGAGAACAAAGGTAGTTTTGTTTCTTTTAGTGCAACAGGGTTGTCCACTTCTACAGCTACACAAGATGTTAAAGTATCTCCGGACGGGAATGTTATTTTAGTGGCTTCCGGTAATAAAATTTGGGCATCACAAGATGGAGGAAATAGTTTTACCGTGGTAACCGGTAATAGTGCAGGTAAAATAAACGGGGGGTCTTCAAGAAATGAATGTGCTATTTCATATGAGAAAAATAGTGCCGGACAATGGAATTGTTATGTAGCCAGGTCTTTGTCAAATGGACATATTAGCGGAGTTTGGTTCTCAGGGGACAATGGAGTTACGTGGTCGAGAATTGCTCAGTCTTATGTTGATGGTTCTAATGGTGGATTGAGTTGGGATCCTACTTCCAATCAAGGGAATTATGATTTGGTTATATCAGCTGTTAAAGGGCATGCGAATCAATGTGTGTTAGGCGGATTGAATTTATATAAATGGGAAAATACAAGTAGTTTATCCAATCCAATGGGGACATGGCAAGCAATAACTAATTGGGCATTTCCTAAAGGTAGTACATTTTATGTACATGCAGATAATCACAGAATAACTTGGAACTCGCAAGGTAAGCTAATTGTTGGTAATGACGGTGGGATTCAAATGTCGAGAACAAATAATTTGGCAAATGGATTCTATGATTCGAATAGAGGATATGACGTTACTCAATTTTATAGTGTTGCTTATGGTCCGGATGGTTCAGTGCTTGGTGGAGCTCAAGATAATGGAAGTAATCTGAATAATCATACTGGAGTCTTTAGTTGGTTAGAGTTTTTGCCTGTTGGAGGCGGTGATGGATTTGAGTGTGAAATTTCTTATTTAAATAAAGATGCTTTTATTACTTCATTATACAATAGTGGAACTTTTAGACATAGTGACGTGTCTGATATGGGCTCATTACTTGATATGCCTGCTGGTGGAGCTTTAGGGCAAGGGAATGGTCCTGTTGGGACTTTTTATACTCCATTAAGATTGTTTGAAGACGCTCATGATAATGATACACAAGATTCAATTCAATTTATTCCAACGCATTCTTACTCAGCCGGTGATATAGTTTACTATACAAGTCCTACTTTTGAGTTACCGCTGGAATATACACTGACACAAAATCTAGTGGTTCAATTTGATACGACGTTTATTACGTCTGATACGATTACGCCAACTTATGATACTTTGCATGCGGGGGATACATTATTAGAAAATCCGTTAGCATTGGATACAATAATGTTACCGGATTATATTCAATCAATGTATGTTTCTCATACCGATTTAGGAGTGTTTTTAACGAGAGATGCTTTACGTTTTGGAATACCTACTGAATGGTGGAAAATATTACCTGTTGCCAACAATGCTCATTCTTTTGAGTTTTCAAAAGATGGAAATTGGCTATGGGTAGGTACTATGAGCGGTACGCTATACAGAGTGGCTGGTTTGGATAGTGCTTACTCTTTTGAACAAGCAGATTACAGTTATAAAGATAGTGCACAATATAAATTAGAAATTGATGTAATATCTGGAGCGGGTTCTAGTATTGTTACTGATATCTCTATTGATAAAGACAATCCGGATAGAGTGATTGTTACGCGTGCCGGGACTTCAAATAGTAATGTGTTTTATTCAACGAATGCTACATCAGCTAACCCTACATGGACAGTAATTGATGGTAATGGAACGAATGGATTACCGAATATTCCGGTTTATGCAGC
>JALTUD010000248.1 GCA_027047735.1 Flavobacteriales bacterium
TCAATTGATTGGAACTTAACCAATCAGGTTGGGATTCCAATTGCAGGAGGTTTGTACTTAATTCATGTTGATGTTCCGAGTATTGGTAGAGAGAAAGTATTGAAATGGTTCGGTGTGATTCGTCCTCCGGAATTGAAAAACTTCTAATAGAATACCGGTCTAATTAATTACTAAAATTTATAAAGATGAACATATCTAAATATATATTAAAATCATTTATCCTTGCAGGAGCTCTTACTACGGTAAGTGCTTCTTATGCGGGAAATGAAGATCGTGCCGGTTCGGCAGGAGCTTCAGAACTGTTGGTTAATCCATGGGCTAGAAGTTCGGGTTGGGCCGATGCCGGAGTATCTTCTGTAAAAGGGCTTGAAGCAATGTTTGTAAACGTGGCGGGCTTATCGGGAGCGGATAAAACTGAGGTTATTTTTACACATACCAATTGGATGAGTAAATTATCCGGTATTTCTCTAAATAATTTTGGTATTGCCCAAAGAGTCGGAGAAACCGCAGTGATAGGATTGTCGTTTATGAGTTTGGATTTTGGTGACATCATGCGAACAACCACAGAGTTACCGGAAGGAGGTTTGGGTGTTTTTAATCCGAAATACAGTAATATTAATTTAGCCTTTGCAAAACAATTTTCAAGTTCAATATCCGGTGGATTGAATGTTAAATTGATTTCTGAAGCCATTAGCGATGTTAAAGCTTCAGGAGTAGCTTTTGATGCAGGAGTTCGATATGTTACGGGAGAGAATGACAAAATCAAATTTGCCATTAGCCTTAAAAATGTTGGAGGTCCAATGACTTTCTCCGGACAGGGTTTGTTTTTAGAGATGTTGAATACGCAAACGAATACGAATATAGCAATGGTACAAAGAGTAAGTAATTTTGAATTACCTTCTTTGTTATCTATTGGTGCATCTTATGATTTTATTTTTAATGAAAATCATACACTTACCGTAGCCGGTGCCTTTACTTCCAATTCATTTATGAAAGATCAGTTTAGATTGGGCGGTGAATATAAAATGAATGCTGAAAAAGCCATGTTTGCTCTACGTGCCGGTTATGCCTTTGAAAAAGGAATACTGAAAAAGGAAACCAGAACGACCAACTTAACCGGTTTCAATGCAGGCTTTTCTGTTGATTTTCCTTTCGGAAAATCTGAATCGCCAATTGGTCTTGATTATACATACCGAGCATCTACCTTTGGTGGAATCCATACCTTGGGAGTGCGTGTCAATTTAAAATAAAATTTACAACATAATATAATGAATGATACCATTTAAACATTAAAACGATTTATAAGACTCGTTTTAATGTTTAAATGGTATAAAATGAGAGTCTGCTGTTGCAGATTCTCATTCTGTTTTTATAAACCTACTATAACAATGAGTAAAATTAATTATTTAACAGCCGAAGGCTTACAGAAGTTAAAAGACGAAATAAAATATCTTGAAAGTGTAGAGCGACCAAAAATCTCTCAACAAATTGCCGAGGCACGTGATAAAGGAGATTTGTCGGAGAATGCTGAGTACGATGCAGCTAAAGAAGCACAAGGAATGATGGAGGCTAAATTGGCAAAGTTAAAAAACGATTTGGCGAACTCTCGTCTTATCGACAATTCAAAAATTGACAATTCAAAAGTACTCATTTTATCCATTGTTAAAATAAAAAATATAGCCAATGGAATGGAAGTTGAATACACCTTGGTTGCACAAAACGAAGCAGATTTGAAGCAACGTAAGATTTCTATCGACTCTCCTATCGGTAAAGGATTATTGGGTAAAAAAGTTGGAGATATAGCTGAAATTGTTACACCGGGCGGTAAAATGAATTTTGAAATATTAAATATCAGGCGTTAATGGCTTCAATTTTCACAAAAATAATCAAGGGAGAAATACCTTCTTATAAAGTTGCAGAAAACGATAAATTTTATGCTTTTCTGGACATAAACCCTTTGCAAAAAGGACATACCTTGGTCGTTCCGAAACAAGAAACGGATTATATTTTCGATTTGGATGATAGTCTTCTGGCTGAAATGATGGTTTTTTCCAAAAAAGTAGCACAAGCTATCAAAAATGTAATTCCTTGCGATAGGGTTGGAGTTGCGGTAATAGGTCTTGAAGTCCCCCACGCTCATATTCATCTGGTGCCCATTAACGCTATGAAAGATATAAATTTTGCACAGCCCAAAAAAGAATTTACCAAAGAACAATTTGAAGAGATAGCGTCATCTATTCATCAGTCTTTTGAGCAACTAATCCAATAGATAATGAGCACGATAATAAAGTATAGGGCGTTCCCCTTTTCCGCAAAAAATACATATCGCTCTCGCGAAACGTTTTTTTTGCAGAAAAGGGTCGGGCTATCACTACTCACTCTTTTGCTCTCGAACAGCGAGAGAGCAAAAGGAGTTCAAACAAGCCGTTCTATCCCTAACGCAATTTCGTTTATTGCACTTGTTTTTTTTACTGTTCTTACTTTCGTTTCTTGCCAAAACAATGAGGCGGAAAAAGAAAATGAGCAAATTGTTCACTCTTCAAAAATAGATATTCCGGAAGCGGTAAAAATAAAATATGCAACGTGTTTTTCCTTGGTAACGGAAGACAATGTTCGTAAAATACAGATAAAAAATCCTTTCAAAAATTACGAAACACAGCAAACCATAGTTCTGTTACCTCAAGGAAGTAGTTACCAAAAACAACAGAGAGAAGTCGTTGTTTCTGTTCCTGTTCAATCAATCGTTCCTTTTTCAGCATCGTACATTAGTATGATAGATACATTGGGAGCATTGGAAACAGTGTTGGGAATTGACAATAAAAACTACATTTACAATCCTAAATTACAAAAGAGAATACAAGAAGGAAAGGTCAAAGAATTAGGCAATATTTCCACTCTTAACCTCGAACAAATGGCAACACTTCATCCGCAGGTAATAGTATATACCGGATATTCAGGAGAAGACAGCAAAATTAGTCAGAAGCTTACTGAAATGGGTATTGCTAACTTACTGAATTACGATTGGAAAGAAATTCACCCTCTCGGCAGAGCAGAGTGGATTAAGTTTTTCGGAGCCTTGTACGGAAAAGAACAAGAAGCCAATCAGATTTTTGAATATATAGAGCAAGAATATTTGAAATTAAAAGAACAACCCAAAGAATCCGAACCTCAAGTTCTTTTTAATTCGCTATACAACGGCGTTTGGTATGTGCCGGGTGGAGAAAGCTATGTTGCTCAATTAGTAGTAGATGCCGGTGGAATATATCCGTGGGCATCAAACGAATCGACAGGGAGTTTGCCACTCTCTTTCGAAGCTATTGTGAGCGAAGCTTCAACCCCTGATGTTTGGTTGAACTCAAATTTTTCTTCCATTGATGAAATGCTTCAAGCTGACGAACGCTACAGTTTGTTTTTAAAATCTGTTGGGGATAGAATTTTCAATCAAACAAAGCGTTTGAGTCCCCAAGGAGGAAACGACTATTTTGAAACAGGTGTTCTTCGTCCTGATATTGTATTAAATGATTACATTCAAATGTTTCAAAACAAAGATTGTACAACAAGTGATTTGTATTTTTTTACTAAGCTGAAAGACTAAGTTTGAAAACCAAGAAAATATATGTGCCGATACTGTTTTTCTTATTGATTGTATTGGCTTTTTTATCCTTGTTTTTAGGGTCAACGTATATTTCTTTCTCGTCAGTAATTAAGCATCTTTTGGGAAATGAGTTGGAAAATACCTCATCGGCTTTTATACTAACCAATTTGCGATTACCACGTGTGCTAACCGCCATTTCTGCCGGTATGGGATTATCCGTTTCAGGGTTACTGATGCAGACGTATTTTAGAAACAGTTTAGCAGGACCTTCCATATTAGGAATTTCTACGGGAGCAGGTTTGGGAGTAGCGTTAGTAACGATGTCGGCTTCATTGTTTGGCGTTGATTTTTTCTTAAATGGTTATTCACTTACGATAGCATCTGTCTTGGGGTCAATTTTAGTATTGCTGATAGTCTTATTGTTATCCTATCGAATTGGCAGTGGGGTATTGTTATTAATCGCAGGTGTTTTGTTAAGTAGTTTTATAGGAGCTTTTTTGATGATTTTACAATATTTTACTAACCCCGAAGACGTGCAGAAATATCTATTATGGACAATGGGAAGTACAACCACAACATCTTTATTCGATGCAGTTTTATTGTTAGTTATAGTTATAGTTGGTGTTTTTTTTACGTTTTTTTTGATTCAACCGCTAAATGCGTTGATGCTCGGAGAAAAATATGCAAGTTCGCTTGGTATAGATTTAAAAAAAACAAGATTGTTGATTATTCTTATCACGGGATTGTTAACGGGAAGTATAACCGCTTTTTGCGGCCCAATTGCCTTTATAGGTTTGGCAGTGCCTCATTTTGTGCGGATGAAAAGTACTTCGGCAAATCATAATTTGGTTTTACCTTATACCGCCTTGGTTGGAGGAATAGCCATGTTAATTGCCGATGCAATAGCACAAGTTCCTTTTTATGATATACAATTACCGGTAAATGCTGTTACTTCCATTATCGCGGCACCGATTATTATTATGACCATTGTTCAATTAAAAACAGTTCGAGATTAATAAAACGATAGTACATATCAAATCAATAAATGTAGGGTATAACAACGTAACGTTGTTGCAGAATGTTTCTACGACCATTCAGCAGGGCGAATTTATCGTCTTAATGGGAGCGAACGGAGCAGGGAAATCCACTTTATTGAAGAGCATCATGGGAGAGTTACCTTTGCAAAGCGGAGAGGTACTCCTTTTTGATAAAAAGATTTCGGAGTTTTCTGCTCAAGAAAAAGCACAAGCCGTTGCGATTGTTACGACGGAAAGAAATTTCAATCCTTATTTAACTGTTTGGGACGTACTTTCGCTTGGGAGAGTTCCTTATCTGAATTTTTTCGCCCAACTGAGGCAAGAAGATGTTCAAATTATAGAGAGTTATGTTTCGTTATTGGGAATAGGAGACTGGTTGCAAAATAAATTCAATCGGTTGTCTGATGGACAAAAGCAAAAAGTCTTAATTGCTCGTGCCTTTATTCAAGATGCCGATTTGATTGTTTTGGACGAGCCGACAGCTCATTTGGATGTAAAGAACAGAGTAGAAGTCTTTTCTCTTTTGCAAAAATTATCTAAAGATAAAAACAAGGCAATTATCTGTGCAACTCACGAAATAAATATCGCTTTGGATTATTCCGACAGGACGTGGATGATAGATAAACATGCTAATTTTATTGATGATAGTTCAAGCAAATTTAACCAAGAGATTGTTTATTGTAATTTGTTTTAGAAGGCTTTGATTTTTTCTTCGTCTGAGAAACTAAAACTCATTTTCTATGCACTCATTTCATTCGCGTTAGGGATCGTATCCCTAACACAGTTAATCTAAGCACAATAAAATGTTTTTACTATCCTTATACTTCTTTATATTTTATTTCCGTAGCTGGGGCTACGCAAAGAAAATATTCATCGTCTAAGAATACTAAATTCCATTTTCTTTGCACTTATTTCAACTGCGTTAGGGATAGAAGCGGCATCCTTTTGCCCTCCCTCCTTTTGGAGGGCAAAAGATATAGCGGATAGCCCGACCATTACAGCGTTAAAAAGTAGTGTAGTACAACGAAACTGCTTTTTTATGCGGTAATGGGAACGCCCAAATAAGGATTAATAAAAGGAACATTGAAAAGTAGGTTTTTGGATTTTCGTTCATAATGTCGTATATTGGGGGACTTAACAATTATATATTTATTATGAAAACCACCTTTTATGAAATTGGGTTCTTTGTTGTTTTGCTCTTAACATCGAACTTTCTACAAGCTCAGAAACCACAAAATTATCGTATTGAATCAACCGACTCTCGCACGGGGCTTCCTTCTATGGTGAAGTTGCAGGAAGATGTTCCCATAGCAGATTTTCAGAAGTGGCTGAAGAAAAATTTTTCGATTGATGAGAATGTTGTGTGGGTGCTGAAAAATAAAACAGCAGACCAATTAGGGTACGAACATTATCGTTTTCAGCAGTTTTTTCATTCTACGCCGGTTTATGGAGCGGAAATTATAGCTCATTGTAAACGAGGAAAGGTGATTCGTTTTAATGGTTTTTATTTGCCTGAATTGCAAACTCCGGAGATTAACATTTCAAAGGAAGAGGCTCTTGCTCTTGCTTTGAGAAAAGTAAATGCAAATCTTTATAAATGGGAAATACCGGCGGAGGAAGAACGACTGAAAAAAGATACAAGAAATCCTTTTGCGTCTTATCGTCCTGAGGCAGAACTGTTTTATGTTCCTAAAGATGGTGATTTTAACATCGGGAAATATCGTTTGGCGTATCGTTTGGATATTTATGCTCATTCTCCAATATCGAGAGAAGAAATTTTTGTTGATGCTGAAACCGGAGAAATTGTTTTTACAAACGACTTGATACATATTGCCGACCAAGTAGGTAGTGCAACAACGGGGTATAGCGGAGTACGGACTATTACGGCAAATTCAACGAATAATGGTTTTACTTTGGAAGAGTCGGGACGAGGACAAGGTATTGGTACGTACAATATGCAAA
>JALTUD010000249.1 GCA_027047735.1 Flavobacteriales bacterium
TTTGCATATATGCAACAAACCAAAAGGAGTTCAAACACGCCGTTCTATCCCTAACGTGTGTAAAAAGAGTGGTAAGAAAATGAGTTTTAGTTTCTTTAGACGATGAAAAAAATCTTTGCATAGCACCCGCTATGGAAATATTTTTTGAAGAAGTTATTTACAGTTTGGGTATAGAAGTGAAATTAGAGTATTTTCTTTTCAATCTAGGCATTTTTAAGAAGCATAGCCGTAGCTATGGTTCGCAAAAATAACGACGAGTGAAATGAAAAGAACTAATTTTTTAACTTATAGACAAATTGTAATTAACTTCTAATAAGTATAAAGGAAATAAAAATATTTTATGGTGCTCATTTTACACAGGTTAGGGATACCAATCCCTAACGCATGTAAACACTATATAATCAACATAGCGTCTCCGTAAGAATAAAACTTATATCCTTCTTTAATAGCTTCTTGATACGCTCTTTTTATTAAATCATAACCTGCATAAGCACTTATCATCATTAACAATGTTGATTTTGGAGTATGAAAATTAGTTATCATAGCATCAGCTATACTAAACTCGTAAGGAGGAAATATAAATTTATTTGTCCAACCTTCAAAAGGTTTTAAAGTTTTACCTACGGAAACTGAACTCTCCAAAGCTCGCATAGATGTTGTACCAACAGCGACTACCTTTTTCTTTTCTTTTTTCGCTCTATTCACTCTTTCAGCAGTTGACTCAGGAATCATTATCTCTTCGGAATCCATTTTATGCTTAGTCAAATCTTCTACTTCTACATTTCTAAAAGTACCCAACCCAACATGTAAAGTAACTTCGGCAAAATCAATCCCTTTTATTTCTAAACGCTTCATGAGTTGTTTACTAAAATGTAAACCTGCGGTAGGTGCTGCAACAGCTCCTTCGTGCTTTGCAAAAATAGTTTGATATCTTTCCTTATCTTCCGGTACCGGGTCTCTTTTGATGTATTTTGGAAGCGGTGTTTGCCCAAGTTTGCGAAGTGTTTTTTGAAACTCATCGTAAGGTCCATCAAATAAAAATCGAAGTGTACGACCTCTAGAGGTTGTATTATCAATAACCTCCGCCATTAACTCTTCGTTTTCTCCGAAATACAATTTATTTCCTATTCTAATTTTACGAGCAGGATCTACTAAAACATCCCAAAGTAAACTTTCTCTGTTTAGCTCTCTTAATAAAAATACTTCGATTCTCGCTCCTGTTTTTTCTTTATTTCCATACATTCTGGCAGGAAAAACTTTGGTGTTGTTTAGGACAAAAACATCTCCTTCATCAAAGTAATCAATAATATCTTTAAACTTTTTATGTTCTATCTCTCCGGTGTCTTTATGAACAACCATCAAACGAGATTCATCTCTCACTTCTGCCGGATATTCAGCTAACAATTCGCTTGGTAAATCAAATTCAAATTGTGATAATTTCATTGGTCTGTATTTTATTATTTTTATCGGTATATAACTGCGACTTGCAAAAGTACAAAAAATATAGCAGATAGATAGCGTATGATACAACAAAAAAATCCGAGGTGGTATGCCTCGGATTTTTTGTTGATTGATAATTTAAATGCTGTTCTTAGAATCTCCAACCTATAGAAGCTCCTAATCTAATATGTATTTTTATTGGATTGCTGAATGATACAATATCATTATAATAATCCTGTACATCCTTATCAGAATACACAACCTTTGTAGGTGTGTTTTTCCCAAATCCTCCGTAAGTTTCAAATAAAAATCCGGAATCATGTACCCATTTCCTTCCAATAGCAATACCAAATCCGGCTTTTGATCTATTAATTGAATATGTTCGTTCTTCGTACTTAACAGTCGATGAATTATTATTATCCGCCCAATGCGAATCGTAGTTCCCCTTGCTATCTACAGGAATTTTA
>JALTUD010000250.1 GCA_027047735.1 Flavobacteriales bacterium
AATAGACGGTATAAAGCGTTTTTTGATTCCTTATCCGTCTTCATAAAAATTTTCCATAGCTGGTGCTATGCAAAATTTTTATTCATCGTCTAAGAAACCAAAAATTCACTTTCTATCCGCCAATTTCACTCGCGTTAGGGATCGTATCCCTAACACAGTTAATCTAAGTACAATAAAATGTTTTTACTATCCTTATACTTCTTCATATTTTATTTCCGTAGCTAGGGCTACGCAAAGAAAATATTCATCGTCTAAGAATACTAAATTCCATTTTCTTTGCACTTATTTCAACTGCGTTAGGGATAGGAGCGGCATCCTTTTGGTTTGTTTGCTTTATGCAAACCAAAAGATATAGCGGATAGCCCGACCTCAAAAAGCAAAAAACACGTTCCTTGTAAAGGAATGTGTTTTTTTGCTTTTTGAGGGAACGCCCAAATTATACTAATTAATCAACTGAACGAACCGTTGTGCTTTCTCCCCAACATTTTACGCTTACGGTTTGTCCTACTTTGTACTCGTTTAGGAATAGATCCGATTTGCCCGGTAGTCTGTTTTTCCATGCTGCTATGGTTGATGAACTGATACAACCGCTTGCCTTTTTAGCGTAGTCGATGGCTAAACTGTAAACGAAACCGACTTCTATTTTGTTGTTTCCGCAAGATGGTGCTGACATAGCTATTGCTCTGGCTATGATGGCGTTGGCTTTACATTTGTCTTTCATTTTTTTTGCGTAAGATACAGCTGATTTGTAGCTCCCTCTTGATAGTTCGATGCTTGCTAATCGTTCGTATAGTTTGGCTTTTTCTTCTTCGTTGTCGGTAAGGGTTAATCCTTCGTCGTAATATTTTTTTGCTTCTTTGTATTTTTTGTTGCTGTACCAATAGTTTCCGATACTAATGGCTGATTCTGCTGTTGGTTCTGCTGCGTGTATTTTAGAAGCTAAACTGATGTAAAATTCACTAGAGTTACATTTTCTGCCGTCTAGCATTTTTACTGCTTTTTTTATCAAGTCCATATCTTCCGGATTTGCTTCTATCTTAGGTTTGTAAAGCTCTTCTAATTTATCGCAACTCGCACATGGTGCAACTTTTTGATCTAAGTATTCTTGAGCTTTGATGTATCCGTTTTTCTTTTTTTCGTTGTCGGCATAGTGTTTAATGTTGTAGTCGGCAATTTCTGAAAGTTTTTCGTATTCTTCCAAAAGCAAATCACAATCGGCTTTTTTGTGACCTACCATATAATAAGCTGCCATCATTTCTTTTGAAATCCATGTTGCTTTGACTTTTTCTTTTGGGTATTGAACTAGTCCTTTTTTTAACAAATTAAAGGCCTGTTCGTACTCTGTTTTGGGTTTGTATTGAACTAAATCCGCTCCTTTTTTTACTTGAATTTCGTAACAATCTCCAAAATTTTCTACCCACAAATCGTATATCATAAAAACGGTATCGGCATAAGCTTTTTTCTTTTCCGGGTCTTTCTCTTTTTTTAGTGCTTTTTTGTACATATAAACACCGTGTGAATATAAAACGGGTTTGTATTTTGGAGCTGCTTTTTGAGCATCCCACCAAAAAGACCTTGCGTCTGCGTAGTTTTTTTGTTTAAACGGTTCGGCGTAAAGCGATATTTTCGCTTTTCCGTCTTCAGGATTCGCTCCGTAGTTAGCTTCTGTCTTTTTTACACATTCTTGACTTATGGCTAAACTTCCCGTTAATAAAGCTAATAATGTAAGTATATTCTTCATTTTCTCTTGTTTTTATTAAAATTGTTTAATCGTATTTACGTTTTCTAAACCATCTATCGTAATTGGTAGGTGCTAAAGAGAACCCAATGTAAATTTTTATATATCTGTCTTGAACTAGTCCGTTATTAATGGTTCCGTATTGTCCTAATTGAACGCCTACGTCAGCAGATGAAAAAGTTCTTGAACTTAGTAACGGTGCGGATACTCCAAAACTTATGCCATTATCCTTAATTTGTGTTTGATTGATTTTAATATTACTGTTGGAAGTCCATATTCCGAAACGGTAGGTTGATTTATTAAAAACGGAACGACTTTTATTGTTCCATTCTCTCATTGGAGTTGGAGTATAACTCATGCCCAATGTTATTTTAGACTGGTTAACCATTTCCGGAAGTGTAGTAGTCGTTCCTTCTATTGTTTCTTTGTAGTTTTTCCAGTTAGCTTTGTCAAATTGCAGGGATATGGTTAGCTTATTATTAATTAGGGCAGAAAAACCTATTTTTAATTGTGACGGAAGGTTAACCTTCCCTTTTATGTTTTCTGCGTATTCTACGGTGTCAATGGATTCCTCTACAACGACATATTTATATTTGAAATTGTAGGCGTAGAAATCTTTGGTTAAAGATAGCGAACTGTTTAAGGTGTAATCTATTCCGAATTGTAAGGTTAGGTTTTTATTCTTTTTGTATTTATAATGCAGTCCTATATCGAAATTAAAACCGCTAAATGTTTTGAAGTTATTTACTTTTGAGTTGTACAGGTTAGAGTTATTAAATATTACACTTCTGTTGTTTTCAATCGTTCCGAAAATATAAGATGAATTTAGACCTAAAGAAACCACATTGCTGTCTCCTTTGTTAACGATTTGCCTGGCAAAACCGACAAAGACTCTGTTGAGTCCTCCAATACCTTTGTAATTATAACGCACAGAATCTCCTCCGACAACTCCATACGAGTTCATATCATATCCAACGGTTGAATATGGAGTTAAACCAAAGGCTGCTCCACTTCTTTTTCCAATAGGTAACCCCAAAGCAAAATTTCTTAATGAAACGGTTTTCTTATTTACTTTTCCGTTTGGTGAGGATAGTTGTTGAACCCTAATAAAACTTCCGACATCAAAAACAGGTTTATACTGAATAAATCCGGCAAAGGAAGCAGGATTTGATAAATTAACATGGTTGATTTCAGATAAAGATACTGAAGCATTTCCCATACCAAAATAGGTAGCGTTTGTTCTTGTGGTAATTTCTCCTAATCCGTATCTGGTATAAGGAGAACTATTCAGTTGCTGAGCTATGTACTCTATGCTGAATAAAGTCAGAAACGATATTAATAGATATTGGGTTATTTTATTCATTGTAATCTAAAATTATTTTCAACCCTTTCAGTGTTAGGTTTTCATCTGCAAAGATGCTGTTTTTTTGTGAGATTTCCTCATTTTTGAAATAAGATAAATCTCCCCCGGTCAAAAAGATATTTAATTGATTGTATTCTTTTTCATAAGAATTTACAAATCCTTTAATTTCCTGTAATATACCTTGGTAAACACCTGTAATCATAGAAGATTTTGTACTGTTTCCTGAAAGATGTTTTGTTGTTTCGTTTTGGTACAACGGTAAATTCGCAGTAAAATTATGTAGGGCTTGATATCTCATGTTGAAGCCGGGAGATATAAGTCCTCCGATATATTGTTTTTTATCGGTGATAAAATCAATTTTCAAACAAGTTCCTACGTCTATAACCAAGGAATTTCCTTTCTTTAGAGTTGAAGCTGCAACTACATTTGCAAGCCGGTCGTTTCCAAGTGTTTTTGGTGTTGCGTAGTGATTTTCTATTGGAATTTTGGTATTGTAATCCAACAACAACGGAGCAGACAATATAGATATCACTTTTTTTGTAAACGATTGAGTTCTAACAGAACTTACAATACTACTTACCTTTTTATAATTGCTTACAAAACTTAGAAATTCATCATCATTTTCAAATCGCAGAGTCTGTTGAATACGCTCATCTTGATAGAGTACGACTTTACTCGATGTATTCCCAATATCAACGATAAGTTGTTGATGCATATCAAATTTGTATGGGTTCGTTCTTTGCGTTCACAAAATTATATTCTAACAAATGATAGTCTTCAACACCTTTAATAGGAATCCATTTCTTGTAATTAATAAACCACATACGTTGAATACTTTTGATACCTCTTTTCAGATACGCTTCGATAAAAGGATGAACATTTAAAGTTAAATCTCCTCCTTTATACTCTTCCATATAGTATCTTAGGTTATTCTCAATTTCATCGACGATTAACATAGAAGATTCTACCTCTCCCGTACCTTTACAAGCAGGACAAGTTTCTGTTGTTTTGATGTCGGTTACCGGTCTTACACGTTGTCGAGTGAGTTCTATTACACCAAACTTTGAAGGAGGAATAATATTATGTTTAGCACGGTCACCACGCATCGCTTCTTTTAATGTTTCAAAGAGTTTGTGGTTGTGCTCTTTTTTATACATATCAATAAAGTCGATGGCAATAATCCCCCCCATATCTCGTAAACGCAAGATTCTGGCGATTTCTTTTGCTACCTCAATATTCGTTTCAAAAGCATTCTGTTCTTGATTTTGGTCGCTTGACTTTCTGTTTCCGGAATTGACATCAATGACGTGCATGGCTTCTGTGTGTTCGATAATCAAATAAGCACCGGAATTAAGCATTACTTTTTTACCGAATGAAGCCTTTATTTGTTTCGTTATTCCGTATTGTTCAAATATATTAACCTTACCGTTGTAAAGTTTTACAATATTCGCCTTTTGAGGAGCAATAGTTTCTACATACGTCTTAATTTCTTCGTATAATTTTTCATCATCAATTAAAACGCTGGTAAATTCTTCAGTAAGAATATCTCTCAATACTGTTGAGGTTCTATTCATTTCACCAAATACACGTTTTACGGGAGTTGCGTTTTTCAACTCTTCGTGCATCTTTTTCCATTTAGACATTAAATCCGTCATGTCTTGGTCAAGATCGGCTACTTTTTTGTTTTGAGCAACGGTACGAATAATAACACCAAAGTTTTTGGGTTTTATGCTTGAAATCAAACGTCTTAAACGTTCTCTTTCACCGGCATCTTTAATCTTTTGTGAAATAGATATTTTATCCGAAAACGGGACAAGAACCAAATATCGTCCGGGAAGTGTAACTTCAGCACTGAGACGAGGTCCTTTAGTGGAAATTGGTTCTTTAGCAATTTGAACCGTAATTAGTTGATTAGTAGAAAGTACATCTTTAATCTTTCCATTTTTATCAATATCTTTTTCTATTTTATTATACTGTAAGTTTGGAGTCTTTTGCGTACCCTTTATGGTGTCTGCAAAATATTTCTTCATAGAAAGATACTGAGGCCCTAAGTCTAAATAATGCAGAAAAGCATCTTTTTCGTAGCCTACGTCAACGAAAGCGGCATTTAAGCTTGGTACGATTTTTTTTACCTTACCAAGGTATATATCACCTACTGCAAAATCGCTATTTAACTTCTCTTTATGTAATTCAATGAGTTTTTTGTCCTCTAAGAGAGCGATATCAACTTCAGTAGGCTTCGAATGTATTATTAATTCGTAACTCACGTTCAATTTGTTTTGTTCAAGAAAGAAATGATAAAAGTTTGAAGGTTTTTTATTCAACTGAGTTCTTTCTACTCATTGAAAATCCATTAATTGGAAGGACTTTATTAGGATTGATTTAACCCGAATAAAGCACAATGTTATAACAAGTGCTTAAAACTTTGTTGTATTACAACTTTATATATAGCCATTTACAACACCTATTTAGTTGAGATCCAATCTGAGAATAAATTCAAAGATAACACTTCATTAACTAAAATAAACACTTTACAATACATCAAAATCTTGTAAAACCGGTGTTCTTTTGTCCTTTACTATTTATAGATTTTATACTATTTTTATAGATTTTAACTATTTAAACATTGAAACAAACCTTATAAAGCGTTTTTTCAATGTTCAAATGGTATTACTCACAAAAAAATGTAAGTACAAGACCCTTCGGCTCTATAATTAAACATAAAGTCGGTGTAAGAATAGCTTGATATACAAACAAATAAAGGGCAATACACCCTCTTACTTCATTTATACAAAACTCGTGCTTACTTTCTATACACTAACGTATAACATGCTACCTAACAAACAAACACAAACTTATACCCGGCATAAACCAAGTATAAGTTTGCTAATACTAGAATACTGTCATAAGTATAAAATACAACAAGTATTACATAGCCCTAATAAATCAAAAAAAAGAATTATTTTTTCTTCTTATGACGATTTTTTCTCAAACGTTTTTTTCGTTTGTGAGTTGCTATCTTATGTCTTTTTCTTTTTTTACCACTTGGCATAATATATAATATTTTTATTGTTAATAATTATTTTTTCACTTTTACTTTACTCTTTACTCCCTCCACAAATGTTTTAGCCGGTTTGAACGCCGGAATATTGTGTGCCGGAATAATAATCGTTGTGTTTTTAGAAATATTTCTTCCTGTTTTTTCAGCTCTTTCTTTAACGATAAAGCTTCCAAACCCCCTTAAATAAACGTTTTCTCCATTTTCAAGAGCTTCCTTGATTTCATTCATAAACGCCTCTACAGTAGCTTGAACAGCAATTTTCTCAATCCCCGTCTTATCTGCAATGCTTGTTACAATTTCTGCCTTTGTCATTCTAAACTAATTTTGTTTACTAAAATTCTCCTTGTTTTTATATGGGGGGACAAATTTAATTTAATTTTTTGAACTATAAAGTGTTTTTTTTCTTTTTTCTTCAATTATTA
>JALTUD010000251.1 GCA_027047735.1 Flavobacteriales bacterium
TTGGTTTAGCAGGTGCATATAACAGCTATGCCGGAGGTGGAGCAAACAACTCGAGCAATTATGCGATTACTTTTGCTTCTACTCCACAATCATTTGCTGTTGCCAATAATGGTGAAAAGGAGTTTACATCGGTTCAAATCACCAATTCCAGTTATGCTGCTCATTCTATGTTGCTTGGCGATAGTTATGCTAAGAAATTTGGTGGTGCAACGGGAGATGATCCGGATTGGTTTTTATTGACCATTGTTGGGTATAACGCTAATAACGACTCGGTTGGAGTTGTTAATTTTTACTTGGCTGATTATCGTTTTTCTGATAATACTCAAGACTACATCGTAAAAGATTGGCAAAGCGTTGATTTGAGTCCTCTTGGTTCGGTAAATAGAATTGAGTTTAGATTGTCCTCATCAGACGTGGGAAACTGGGGAATGAATACTCCGGCTTATGTTGTAATTGATGAACTTACTCCTGCAAGTTCTACTTCAATTTCTGAAGTTACTTCTATAGATTTTAAGGTTTATCCTAATCCTGCTAGTGATGTACTTACCGTTTATTCTGAAGTTGAAAATGGAACTATCATGATACATAATTTAATTGGGAAGGTGGTTTTAAGCCAAAACATTAACAGCAACATAAATGTATTGAATGTTTCTGAATTACCTAAAGGAGTTTATTTGGTTACTGTATCAAACGGGACTGAATCGACTACTAAACGATTTATTAAGAAATAGTGTTTTTTAAAGTTCATTCATAAAAAAGACCTTTCGATGTATCGAAAGGTCTTTTTTTGTTTATATTTTTCTGTATGTTCTTATAATAGCATTTAAACATTGAAATGGTATTACTTGATTTCATTTCCAAAAAACTAAAATTTGCTTTGTTTGCACTTATTTAATTCCGCATTAGGGATCGTATTCCTAACACGGAACATCTGAGCACAATAAAACGTTTTTATTTTCCTTATACTTCTTCAAAATTCTTTTCCATAGCTGGGGCTATGCAAAAGAATTTTTCATCGTCTAAAAACTAAACTCCGTTTTCTTTGCACTCACCTGTTCCGCATTAGGGATAGAAGCGGCATCCTTTTGCCCTCCCTCCTTTTGGAGGGCAAAAGATATAGCGGATAGCCCGACCCTTAAAGAAAAAAAAAGCGTTCCCTGCAAGGGTATGCTTTTTTTTCTTTAAGGGGAATGCCCAAAACACAATTTTACAAGTCATAAAAAAACTCCTATGCTTTCACATAAGAGTTTTTTTAAAAATATTCTAAAATTTATTTTCCTCCTGTCATCATTTGTTTAAATTCTTCCATCGTCATAACTTTATAGCCTTCCGGAATATCGAATTCACCTTTTGCTACTTTCGCTTTTTCAATGGTTTTTGCTGTCATCGTGATAACCATCGTCCCTTGGTTTAAAACATACTCTAAAGGAAACCCTTTTAACCCTTTTAATTTAGTATTAGCTTGTGCAGGAATTTCTTCGGTATAATAAACATCCGTTTCTATTTCTTCTCCATTTTTATCTTTAGTTATCATTACTGCATGCTTACATTTATATCCAGCTACTTTTTTAGTTTTAGAATCATACCTAAATTCAGGCTTTGGTCTTTTATCTTGTTTTTCTTTTTCTTCAGCAGGAATTTTAATCGCTGATTTTTGACCTGCCATATCAACTAATAAAATGCTTTCATCCTTTTTAGTATCAGTAATTACAATCTGCTCTCCCATCATTGTTTTTTGGATAATTTTTACATTATCTTTTCCGATAATCATATCCATTGAGGGGGGCAACATTGCTCTTTGAGCTTCCATTGCTTCCGGCAATTCATAATCTAATTCATATACTATTTTCCCTTCAAATTGTGCTATTGCACCACTTACAAACGTTACTACTAACAACATTAACGCTACTACTTTTGTTTTCATCATGATTTGTTGATTTTTATTTATTTTTTATAAAGCTTTTGATATTTCTTCCAGCTCAAACAAGATTCGTTCCAAAGATACTTTTTTATAATTTGGCGGCACCATAAATACGCTATCGCTAACAATTGTATCCTTTACTTCCGTTGCTCTAAATCGCATCTGCAAACCAAATTGATTGATTTCATAGCCTAACAAAACTCCCTCTAACTCGTCAAAGGGATTACACCAATTGCTGTTTTTTATGTCAATGTCTTTGCATTCGTATATATCACCATCGTAACCATCTTCCAAATTATCGAAAACCCCCATGTACTTATGACAAAGGAATCCGGCTAAGGAATCGGTTGTTTTTAAATCTACAATATCCGGAACAGGGTTGATTGAAATCATAGAGTCTTTTAGAGCAGCGTCCAACTCAGCATAGTAATATTTCTTACCGAAGTGCATCATAAACAGCAAAGAACTGTCTTCACAAAAGGAAACTAGAGATGTACCAAACATTGCACTTTCAATAGAGTTTTTATACACATTATTTTTGAACTCCATAGTTAGCTTTTTAGGCATCATCCCTTGCATAAAGCTATCTTTCAGGTAAGGATAAGTTAGATCATAAGTTATTATTCCTTCGGAAATCTTATCACTATCCGAACCTTTACAGCCGGACACAAAGAAAACCAACACTAATAAAAAGTGGGGTAAAAATGTATTTATGTGTAATAATCTTCTCATTTATAACATAGCCTTACAAGACTGAACGGACAAATATAATATTTTTTATCTTTAAGGAAAGTCTTACGAAGATTTTTATTTTCTGACTAAGATTAATGATGAATGGAGTGTTTTTGATGATGAAAGTAAATCATATCAACAATAAACCATAACGACAATCGTTACTCTTGTCTTATATTAGATTTTTGATAAACAAACTCCATTAAGGTTTCAGACCATTTTTCGGGCGAGTTACGTTTTGACAGCTTATGGCTTTCATCTCCCATTGTTCTAATTTCATCAGAAGACATTTCCATAAAACGTAATAGAGCCTTTTTAATCGAGTCTTTACTTTTTGCTTCTATCTCAAAACCATTTACACCTTCAACAAGAAAATCTTCTTTAGCCCCGACTTCACTACTTAAAACAAGGGGCATACCGGAAGCTGCCATTTCATGAACAACTACCCCCCAAGGCTCAACATGACTAGGCATAACAAAAATACCGTTAGGACGAATAACATTGTTAAAATCATTAGGCTGAACAAACCCTAAATGCTTTATTTTAGGATGTATAGTTCGATTCTCAAATTCATCTCCTGTGCCAATACAAATCAGTTCCCAATCATTATCCAATTCATCCTGCAATTCAATAAAAGCCTCCCACAATTCATAAATCCCCTTCAATCTCAAATAACGTCCAACAAAAAGAAAATAAAAAGAATTGGAGGTTCCTAGTTTATTTTTTTGATACAATTCATTAAACACAGATAAATCAGCTGAATAAATACCTGTTTTAATCCTTTCGTTTTTAAACCCTAGTTTGAGTGCCATTTTCTTTTGAGCTTGCCCTGCGACAAAAGCATAATCAAATATTTTTGATAAGTAAAATTTACCATAAGGAATAGCCAACCATTGTTTTAAATTACCTTTCCATTTATTATCAAAACCTAGCACTGTCGGCACTCCTTTATTATGGAAGAAAGAAGCCGCATTCAAGTATTTTGTAATATTCCAGCCCCCAACGAATAAAAGCTCAGGAGAAAAACCTTCTATCAGAGATATTAATGTTTCTTTATCGTATTGATTTTCATCATACAAATGAATGTAAGAGTTAGTCTTCAAAACAAAAGGAGCTTCACTTTTAAGAGGCTTATGAATAAGATGTACATGATAATGATACATCTCAGAAAACGTCCGTAAACAACTCATAAGATACCCGGAAGGTTCTAAAAAACAAAAAACAATAGAAGATTCCTTTTTCATCTTTTTTTCTCAAAGGTAAAAATATTTAAACAGCTGAAAGAACCTAGTTTTAAAAAATAATGATTTGGGCGTTCCCCTTATTTCAAAAACAACATACCGCATTCGCTCAACGTTGTTTTTGAAATAAGGGTCGGGCTTTCACTACTCACTCTTTTGTGTTGCATAAGTGCAACAACACAAAAGGAGTTCAAACACACCGTTCTATCCCTAACGTGTGTAAAAGGAGTGCTAAGAAAATGAGTTTTAGTTTCTTTAGACGATGAAAAATTATTTTGCATAGCCCCAGCTATGGAAAATAATTTTGAAGAAGGATAAGGAAAATAAAAACATTTTATGGTGCTCATTTTATACAGGTTAGGGATACCAATCCCTAACGTGGATGAAATTGGAAGAAAGAAAGTGAATTTTAGTTTTCTTAGACGATGAAAAATTCTCTAACACTAGCCAACAACATTCCAAATATTAACAGTAAAAACACGCTATCCTTTAAGCTGATTATACAACAAAACAAAATCAATTTTTGCTCTAATGATAAAAATAGGAGCAGAAAACTTTTCCAAAATACGTTTCCTATTTCTAAAAATCGCCCGGTACCCTCCTCCAACACCTAATATAAAATAATTTAAAAAACGGTGTTCGCTAATAATAGTCGGAGCAAACATTACACCGTAAGAATTAAAATCATTTATGTCAGTAATTTTATTTTTATACGCTGTACGAACACCTCCAAAGTCAACATTATAGACTAAAGACCACGCATTATTTTGATGAAAAACATAATCCGCAAAAATCATCATTGCCCCATAATGAAGTTCATAATTTTCATTATTAATACTTCCGGAAGGATTATCAAAAACAAAACTGTGTTTAATCCATGAATACCCTATACCCAATTTGAAAACACGATTGTAATTCAGCCCCACTTTTATTCCTCTCATACTAACCAATTGGTTGCTGACAAATGAGAATTTTGAATCTACTTTGAACAAAAATTGAGGCGAAGTACGCAAACTGTATGTAATCGTGTCAAAATGAATATTTTGGGCGGAAACAATACGTATAGAAAAAATAAATAGTATAAACGCAAAAAAGCCCATCTTAAAAAAAGATGGACTTTTTAATGTGTATTTATGAGTATTAATGTTCTTCCTCACCTGCAACCAGAGGGACATTTTGCATAATATAATCCTCCTCAAAACCGGGTTTACTATAATCGTAAGGCCATCTATGAACTTCAGGCAAAGGCCCATTCCAATTTCCATGAACATGTTCTACCGGGGTAGTCCATTCCAGTGTTGTAGATTTCCAAGGGTTTTGAGATGCTTTGGCACCTCTAAAAGCACTCCAGAAAAAGTTAAAGAAGAAAAACAACTGCCCCAAAACTCCAACTATGGCAAATACACTAATAATAGTATTCAAATCCATAAAATGATCAAACATTGGGAAGTTTGTATTTTCATAATATCTACGAGGCATACCACCTTCTCCTAAAAAGTGCATTGGCAAGAAAACTCCATAACCACAAACTATCGTTATCCAAAAGTGGATATATCCTAACTTTTTATTCATCATTCTTCCATACATTTTAGGGAACCAATGGTATATACCGGCAAACATGGCTAAAATAGCAGACATTCCCATCACAACATGAAAGTGACCAATTACAAAGTAAGTATCGTGCTGACTAATATCCAAAGCCGAATCCGCTAAGATAATTCCGGTAACTCCACCTGTAATAAAGGTTGAAACCATGCCTATTGAGAAGGTCATTGCCGGAGTTAGAATAATATTACCTTTCCAAAGCGTTGTTAGGTAATTAAAAACTTTAACAGCTGATGGAATTGCAATCAATAACGTAGTAAATGTAAACACACCTCCTAAGAAAGGATTCATACCGGTAACAAACATATGATGTCCCCATACGATAAAAGAAAGGAAACCAATTGCCAATACCGAACCAATCATCGCTCTATAACCAAAAATTGGTTTTCTTGCATTAGTAGCAATAACTTCAGATGAAATACCTAATGCAGGTAACAATACGATGTAAACTTCAGGGTGTCCCAAGAACCAAAATAAATGTTCATACAAAATAGGACTACCACCTGTTTGATCAAGAGCACCTGACGACAAAGTAATATCACTTAAATAAAAACTTGTTCCTCCCATTCTATCCATCATAAGTAGTACCGCAGCAGATAATAAAACAGGGAAAGATAAAAGACCTATAATAGCAGTTACAAAAAATGTCCAAATTGTCAAAGGCAATCTAGTCATTTTCATTCCTTTCGTTCTTAGGTTTAAAATAGTTACTATGTAGTTAATCCCACCCAATAAAGAAGAAGCGATAAATAAAGACATTGAGAACAACCACAAAGTCATACCCAGACCACTTCCAGACTGAGCCTCTTCCAAAGCACTTAAAGGAGGATAGATTGTCCACCCAGCCATTGCCGGACCAGTCTCTACAAACAATGAAATTGTCATGATAACACTAGACAAGAAAAACATCCAATATGAAATCATATTCAATAAGCCTGATGCCATATCTCTTGCTCCAATCTGTAATGGAATCAATAAATTAGAAAATGTTCCTGAAAGACCACCTGTCAGCACAAAGAACACCATTATTGTTCCGTGCATCGTAACCAAACCTAGGTACATATTACTATCTAACACTCCGT
>JALTUD010000252.1 GCA_027047735.1 Flavobacteriales bacterium
GAACGCAAAAATAGTTTTATGCCGTAATGGGAACGCCCAAAATATCTTTAAATTCCTCGCATTATGCCTTTGGTTGAGCTTTTGATGAAGTCTATTATTTTAGCTTTTTCCTCTGAATCGGGTATTTCTAATTCAGCTACTTTTAATCCGGAAGAAATATTGCTGTTTTGAACGTATATCGCACGATAGGTGTCTTCTATATTTTTTATTTGTTCGTCAGCGAAGCCTCTTCTTCGTAATCCGATAGTGTTTACTCCAATGTACGATAATGGCTCTCTGGCAGCTCTTACGTAGGGAGGTATATTTTTTCTGACGTTTGTGCTTCCTGCTACAAAAACATGGTCGCCTATGTTTACAAACTGCTGTACTCCAACCATTCCTTCTATAACAACGTTGTCCCCGATGGTGATGTGTCCTGCTAATTGGGTACTGTTGGCTATTATAACGTTATTCCCAATTAAGCAATCGTGTGCTACGTGGACGTACGCCATTAACAAACAATTGTTTCCGACTACTGTTTTTTCTCTGTCTGCCGTACCTTTATGAATGGTTACGCACTCACGAATAACCGTATTGTCGCCGATATGAGTTGTGGTATATTCTCCTTTGTATTTTAAGTCTTGTGAAACGGCTGAAATTACTGCTCCCGGGAAAATTTTGCAATTTTTTCCTATACGAGCTCCGTCCATAATCACGACGTTTGGTCCTATCCAAGTTCCTTCTCCTATCTCTACATCACCATAAATAGCGGCAAAAGGTTCAATGGTTACATCTTTTCCTATTTTTGCGTCAGGATGTACGTATTTTGGTGCTTCTTTCATTGTTAATTTTTCCATTACTTATCTTTTACCACTTGTGCTAACATTTCCGCTTCCATACATACTTCTCCGTTTACATAAGCTTTTCCGCCCATTTCTACCAGACCTCTTCGGATTGGAGAGAGTAAAAACAATTCAAAAACTACTGTATCGCCCGGTATAATTTTCTTTTTGAATTTTACTTTATCTATTCGCATAAAATAGGTGGTGTATTTTTCGGGTTCATCGACTTTACTTAATGAAAAGATACCGCCCACTTGTGCCATAGCTTCGATTTGAAGAACTCCCGGCATTACCGGATTCCCCGGAAAATGACCAGTGAATTGAGGTTCATTCATGGTAATGTTTTTCACTCCCACGATTCTATTTTCATCCATTTCCATGATTTTATCAACCAACAGGAAAGGGTAACGATGCGGCAACATCTTTTCAATATCGTTAATTGTGTAAAGAGGAGGTTTGGAAAGGTCAAATTCTTTTCTTTTCTTCTTTTGCGTTTTGATGATATTTTTGATAATCTTGGCTAGGGAAACATTTCCGGAATGTCCCGGTCTTGCTGCCAAAATATGACCTTTAATTGGTTTACCTACTAGGGCTAAATCTCCCATAACATCTAATAGCTTGTGTCGTGCCGGCTCGTTTAGAAATTTCAGTTCAACATTGTTTAGGGTTTTTCCTTTTACTTGAATATTCAAGTCTTCTTTTCCTAAAAGTCGAGCCAATTCATCCAATTCACTTTGAGGAACGTTTTCACGTTCTACCAATACAATGGCATTGTTAATGTCGCCACCTTTTATTAATCCGGCTCTTGCCAATGTTTCCAATTCACGTAGAAAAACGAATGTTCTACAAGAAGCAATATTATCTTTAAATTCGGATATTTCATACATTGACGCGTGCTGTGTACCTAATACCGGAGAATTGTAATCAACCATAACGGTTAATCTAAAGTCCTCGTAGGGAATTGCTAACATTTCTACGCCTTTTTCTAAATCTTCATAAGGTTGGTTTTCTTTAAATTCAAAGAAATCCCGTTCTGCATCTTGCTCTTCAAGACCAACCTGAACTATTCCGTCAACAA
>JALTUD010000253.1 GCA_027047735.1 Flavobacteriales bacterium
GCTCCTTTAGGCAACCAAAGCGGTAATCCTTGACCTACTCGCTGAGAGAAGGTAAACAATTCCAATTCTTTACCGATTTTTCTGTGGTCACGTTTTTTAGCTTCCTCTAAAAGTACTAAATACTCTTTCAATTCTTTTGCCTTCGGAAAAGTGATACCATATACACGCGTCAATTGCTTGTTGTTTTCATCACCACGCCAATAAGCGCCTGCAATATTTAATAACTTAGCCGCCTTTATATAGCTGGTGTTCGGCAAATGAGGTCCTCTACATAAATCCGTAAAATTTCCTTGAGTATAAAAAGTAATTTCTCCGTCGTTCAAGTCTTCAAGAAGTTCTAGTTTATACGGGTCATTTTTCTCTTTAAAATAGTCAATTGCTTCAGATTTAGGTATTTCCATACGAATATACTCGTTTTTCTGACGAGCCAATTCAATCATTTTATCCTCAATCTTTTTTAAATCCGCCTCTCCAAATTCATAATCTCCAAAATCAATATCGTAGTAAAAACCATTTTCAATAGGAGGTCCTATTGCCAATTTAATACCCGGATAATAAAACTCCAAAGCCTCAGCCATAAGGTGAGCCGAGCTGTGCCACATCGTTGATTTTCCTCCTTTGTCTTTCCAAGTTAAAAGACTAATTTTTGTCTCCTCAGGCAAAGGACGAGTCAAATCCCAAACCTCTCCGTTTACCTCTGCGGCAAGCACATTTCTTGCTAATCCTTCGCTTATGCTTTTCGCTACGTCCCAGGAAGTTGTTCCTTTTTCGTAAGTTCTTTTACTTCCGTCCGGCAATGTTACGTTAATCATTCGTGAATATATTTTTTATGAACGAGCAAAAATACTTTTTTTATTGGAAAAAGACTAAGGTTTTAAGTGTAAAAACTTTATTTTTTAGGGCGTTTCCCCAATTTCCCGTAACAACATATCGCTTTCGCTAAACGTTGTTACGGGAAATTGGGGTCGGGCTATCCACTATATCTTTTGCCCTCCAAAAGGAGGGAGGGCAAAAGGATGCCGTTCCTATCCCTAACGCGAAGAAAATGAGCGAGAAGAAAACTGAATTTAGTTTTCTTAGACGATGAAAAATTATTTTGCTTATGCTCAAAACAACAAACTTTAAGAATTTTTGAATCTTTCTTTTTCCCAATACTGTCGTTGTAAAATTTTGTAGTAACTCGTTACAACAAAAATTTTACGCCTAAGTCTTGAAAAAAATAAATTTTTCAAATTCTCCATAAAGTTTATTGTATTGAGCATAGCCCCAGCTATGGAAAATAATTTTGAAGAAAGATAAGGAAAATAAAACCGTTTTATACCGTTCATTTTCTTTGTGTTAGGGATACGATCCCTAACGCGTAACAGGAGAGTGCAAAGAAAACGAAATTTAGTTTTTTAGATGGTGAAAAATTATTTAGAAACTTTAACAGTAAAATCCATTTATGTTTGTAACTGTTTTCTTATATTTGATAAACTCGGGTTGATTCCGAAGAAAAAGATGAATAATTAGTATGGATAATTTAGCACAGACTATAAAAGAAATGTATCGCAGGGGTGGAATGTATTTAAAATTGCTCTACATCAACGTGGGAGTCTTTCTGGTTTTGTCTATACTTAATATATTTTTCGCTTTGTTTCGTGTGAATGCATTAGATATTTCTCATCTGTTGATAATGGATTCGGGGTGGTTTTCCAATTGGTACAAACCGTGGGTGTTTATTACTTATATGTTCGTACACCTACAGTTTTTTCATCTTTTGTCTAATATGATTATTCTCTTTTTTGTGGGGAATATGTTTGAAAGCTACTTGGGAAGCAAAAAAGTGTTGAGTACTTATCTGTTAGGAGGAATTGCAGGAGCTCTATTGTTTTTTGTTACTCAAAATATTTTCCCTCTCTTGGTAGATAGGGGAGAGAGTGCTCTATTAGGTGCTTCGGCAGGTGTGATGGCTTTGTTTGTGGGGTTAGCTGCCTATCGACCGAATTTAGAAGTGGCTTTGTTTGGTGTAATACGAGTACGCTTATCTATTCTTGCGGTTATTTATGTGCTGTTGGATTTGGTTAGTGTAACCAATCAAGACGGAGTGGCTCATTTTGCTCATTTAGGAGGAGCTTTTTGGGGGTATTATATGGGGACAAGTTTATTGAAAGGAAAGGATGTGAATGCTTGGTTTGAGACATTAATCACTAAAACTTTAAATCTATTCTCTCGGCGAAAATCCCCAATGAATGTAAGCTATCGTAAAAAAACGAAGACCCGAACAAAAACAACCCCTCCACGAGATGATTATGCCTATAATGCAGAAAAGGTAAATAGACAAAAAAGGCTGGATGCTATTCTAGATAAGATTAAAGTTGGAGGATATGAATCTTTAACGAAAGAAGAAAAGGATTTTTTAGCAAGGTATTAACTTTTTCTTGATATTTGGGGTAGATGTTTCCTGTGGATGATTTTTTCGGATTTAAGGTTCAGAGGTGTATTTATTAACAACTTTTAATAGAAAAATCAACAAAAAACTGTAAATTTGTTGTGTCGAAGGTTTGTGAGTTTTTTGATAAAAAACCAAACAAATTTATTGACAGGTTTCAAATAGTGTCAATTTTACTAAAACTAAAATAATAAAAAACAATACAAATGCCTAAAGCAATTTATAATGTGCCATTTCCGGAAAATGAACCGATAAATGCGTACGCTCCGAATACACCGGAGAAAGAGTCGTTGATTGCAAAGTACAACGAAATGTATAACCAAGAACCTATAGATGTTCCGATGTACATCGGAGGAATGGAGGTGAGAACAGAAAATAAAAAACCAATGAACCCTCCTCACGATCATCAGCATTTATTGGGGTACTTTAATTATGGTACGGAAGAACATGTTCGATTGGCAATAGAAGCCGCTTTGGAGGCTAAAAAAGATTGGTCAAAGTTGCCATGGGAGCAAAGAGCATCTATTTTTTTAAAAGCTGCAGATTTAATTTCCGGTCCTTATAGAGATAAAATTAATGCGGCAACCATGTTGGCTCAGTCGAAAAACGTGATGCAATCTGAGATTGATGCAGCTTGTGAGTTGATTGATTTCTTACGTTTCAATGTAGCGTATATGCAACAAATTTATGCTGAGCAACCGGAGTCTTCTGAAGGTATTTGGAATCGTTTGGAATATAGACCGTTGGAAGGGTTTGTTTTCGCAGTAACACCGTTTAACTTTACCGCAATTGCGGGTAATTTGCCTACATCAATGGCGTTAATGGGGAATACAGTAGTATGGAAACCGGCTGATGCACAAGTTTATTCGGCTAATGTTATCATGGAAGTACTTATTGAGGCTGGTTTACCTGCAGGGGTTATCAATATGATTACTGTAGATGGACCTGTTGCCGGAGATGTAGTGTTTAAGCATAAAGATTTCGTAGGTTTGCATTTTACGGGTTCGACAGCTGTGTTTAGACATTTATGGAGGGAAATAGGAGCTAACTTAGATAAGTATAGAAGTTATCCGAGAATAGTGGGAGAAACAGGAGGAAAAGATTTTATTGTAGCTCATAAATCAGCACACCCTAAACAAGTTTCAACAGCAATAAGCAGAGGGGCTTTTGAGTTTCAAGGGCAAAAATGTTCTGCGGCTTCGAGGGCGTATTTACCCTCCAATTTAGCAGAAGAAATTATAGAGTATGTGAAAGAAGATGTAAAGTCTTTTAAAATGGGAAGTCCGGGAGATACTGCTAATTTTATAACTGCGGTTATAGATGAAAAAGCCTTTGATAAAATTACGGGGTATATTGATTATGTCAAAGAAAGTGATGATGCTGAGATTTTAATAGGAGGCGGATATGATAAGTCAAAAGGGTATTTTATAGAACCTACGGTTGTATTGACGAAAAATCCTCATTTTAGAACGATGGAAGAAGAGATTTTCGGTCCGGTTATAACCTTGTATGTTTATGATGCTGATAGATATTCTGAAACATTAAGACTAGTGGATGAGACCTCTGAGTATGCTTTAACGGGTTCTATCTTTGCTCAAGACAGATATGCGATAAATGAAGCTACGCAAGCGTTAGAAAATGCTGCGGGTAACTTCTATATTAATGATAAGCCGACCGGTGCTGTTGTAGGGCAACAACCATTTGGTGGGGCAAGAGGTTCCGGTACAGATGATAAAGCCGGTTCTTACCTAAACTTAATTCGTTGGGTTTCTCCTAGAACGATTAAAGAGACATTCATTACACCTACGGATTATCGCTATCCGTTTTTAGGGTAAGTTTTTCTGTTTGATTAAAACAAAGAAAACACTGTCAGAAATGATGGTGTTTTTTTGTTTAAGGTTAATGTAGATTCAGTAATATTTCTTTAGTCGGGGTGTGCAAATTTTTTTTTCATCGTCTAAGAAACCAAAAATTTACTTTCTATCCGCCAATTTTACTCGCGTTAGGGATCGGTATCCCTAACACAGCTAATCTAAGTACAATAAAATGTTTTTAGTATCCTTATACTTCTTCATATTTTATTTCCATAGCTGGTGCTATGCAAAGAAAATATTCATCGTCTAAGCATACTAAATTCCATTTTCTTTGCACTTATCTCAACTGCGTTAGGGATAGAACGGCGTGTTTGAACTCCTTTTGTGTTGTTGCACTTATGCAACACAAAAGAGTGAGTAGTGATAGCCCGACCCCAATTTACATAAACAACGTTTAGCGATAGCGGTATGTTGTTTTTGTGAATCGGGGGAACGCCCAAAAAAGAAGAAATAATATCAAATCAAATGATTTTTAACTGTCTAAATAGTCTATTGGAATAAAAATAAGGAGATTTAATGTATTTTACGTAAAATTATATAACTTTATCCACTTGATAAAGTATAGAAGTTGAGGTGTTGAGTAGAGGTTGTTAATTATGGAGTTGTTTAAAATGTTTTTTGAAATAACTTCAATGTGATTTAAGTTTAAACGAATGAAATCGAACGGTTTTAATATATATAGTTTAGTGGGAAAGTTGTTTGGAAAGATAAAAGTTCTTTTACTTCTTTCCTTTGTGCTAAGTGTTTTTGTTGTAAGTGGTACGGCTCAGGTTTTGCCTGTTGATTCGCTTATTCCGGTTGCGAAAAGGGATTTGGATAACCACATGTCCGGAGCTGTGCGTGGAAATGCTGTTACGTGTGGTACAGCTCCTAATCAGTTTACTATTCAAATTGTTTCCGATTCGAGTTATAACGGTTACGAATTGAAATGTGCGGATGGATGTACGGGGTATTACACTGTTAATGTTACGGGGGGAATAGGTCCTTTTACTTTTCAATGGTTAGGAAATGGTAATGCCGGTACCAAAACAACTCAACATTGGACACAGGTTTGTGATCAAAATTCAATTCAGGTTCTGGTAACGGATATGGGACAGAATGTTACTTGTGCTGCTTCTCATGTGTTAAATGTACCGGGAAGATTACAAACTATAAACTTTACCTTAACGCCTCCATCTTGTTATACGTCTTGCGATGGAACGGCTACTCATTCACCTGTTTTTGGTGTGTCACCCTATTCTTTTAGTTGGACAAATGGAGAAACAACGCAAAATGCAAGTGCTTTATGTATTGGTTCTTCAACGCTGACAATTACCGATCAGAATGGTTGTCAGTTTGATACGACTGTAAATATCACTTCTCCACCGCCTATTTATGCTAATATTACCGTAAGTGAGGTTAGTTGTAACAATGCATGCGATGGTAGTTTGACTTCCAATCCTTCAGGAGGGACTGGTAGTCCTTATACTTTTGATTGGACGAATACAGCAGGAGGTGGGACGATTAGTTCAACGAATACAGCAAGTGGCTTGTGTGAAACTAATACGTATAATTTGCATCTGATTGATAACTCAGGTTGTTTTATCGATACGGCAGTTACTTTGGCGGATAAATTACCTATGGTTTTAACAGTTGCATCTTCTACGGATGCACAATGTTCTAATGTTTGTAATGGTCAAGTTTCTATCTCTGTAACCGGTGGAGCACCACCTTATGTTAGTTACAATTGGTATCAAGGTACGTTTGGTAATGGTGTTTTACAGTCGTTTTCAGGAGCTAGTGTAAATTCTTTATGTTCGAATACGGATTACTATGTGGTTGTTACGGATAGTGATGGCTGTTCGGATAGTTTGCAGATTAGTCAATTAAGTTCTCCTCCAGCGATTACAATTTCGGAAACGCATACGGATGTTTCTTGTTTTAATGCTAACGATGGAACAATTACGTTAACGGTGTCGGGAGGAGTATCGGCGTCCGGTACATATACCTATAATTGGACAACGAGTGATGGTAGTGGATTGGTTCAGTCGGCTCAAAATCAAACCGGTTTATCAAAAGGAACTTATACCATAACTGTAACGGATGATGTCGGTTGTCAGCAAACAGCAATAATAACCATAGCTGAGCCGACAGAAATCATGGCAAACGGAGTGGTAACTGATGCAACATGTTTTAATTTATCTGATGGACAAATAAATTTAACGACAAGTGGTGGAGCAGGCGGATATAGTTGGACTTGGACAAGTACCGATGGTAGTTTTGTGG
>JALTUD010000254.1 GCA_027047735.1 Flavobacteriales bacterium
GCAATTTTTCAATCAACTCCACATCTTCCCTGTCCAAGCCTGCATCATCTACCGTGGTCAATCCAACAGACAAACAATTCCGTTGAGCCGCCAACAAAGCCCTTTTTTTTTCATCAACAGAAGGAGACGGTATTTTATTTAACACCAAATCAACCGCCTTATCCACCAAAACACCGGTCAACCCATTTTCGTCTTTTAGAATTTGTCCCCCCGAAACCAAGGTTTCCCTATCAATTTCCGCCAATTCCAACGCCTTACTATTCGCCAAAGCCGCGTGCCCGTCAATCCTTCTCAACAAAACAGGAGTATCCGGAAATACCTCGTCCAATTTTTCTCGAACAGGAAATTGCTTGTCCTTCCACTTTTCGTTATTCCACCCCATTCCAACAATCCATCCATTCTGCGGAGTATGTTTTTTACAACGTTCAACCACCTCATCAAAAGACTTACAATCAGCTAATTGTACTTGACTTAGCAACAATCCATATCCTAAAAAATGACAATGAGCATCAATAAATCCGGGAAACACAACCTGACTTTGAGCATCATACATTTCCTCCGCCGAATATTTATTCAAAATTTGATTTTCCTTCCCCATCGCAACAATCTTCCCCTCTTGAACCGCCATAGCCTCAACTATGGTAAAATTCTCATCCACCGTATAGATTTTAGCATTATGAACAATCAAATCTACAGGTGTTTTTGTTATACATCCCTCTAACATAAGCATCAAAGCAAAAGGATACAAAACCCTAAAAAACAATTCATTAACGTTCAACATTTATAATTTTTAAAAATAAAAAAACGAAGATAAATTTTAAACTTCAGTAATCAAATAAATACCAATATTATTTGGGCGTTCCCATTACGGCATAAAAAAGTGGCTTCGTTCACACTACCCCCACTACACCACTTTTTAACGCCGTAATGGTCGGGCTATCCGCTATATCTTTTGGTTTGCATAAAGCAAACAAACCAAAAGGATGCCGCTTCTATCCCTAACGCGGAATGAAATAAGTGCAAGAAAGTGGAGTTTGTAGTTCTCAAACGACGAATAATCACAGCAGATAAAAACTCAAATCACACTAAATTTCAAAACAAATCATCATAACTTACAATTTTCTCTTAGTTTTGCAGGGTAGCTAAACAGCATCAAAAAAAGAACATAAAATGAAAATTATATTATTTGACGGGGCGGCACACCTATCCTTATTTCCGATTACAGCAACCAAACCCGTTGCCAAGCTCAGAATAGGTATTCTTACCATTGCCGAAAAATGGCAAAAAAGACTAAATTGCGAAGTGTCTATACGCACAAAAGACTACCTCGAAAAAAAATTCAACGCCAATCACAACGAGGCAGATATAGGTATCCTTTCAGCCGTACTTCCCGATGATGATTTAGTCGAAGCCCTTCAAGAACTCAAAAAAGGACAAGTACTATTACACAAAAAACAACTGATAGCCATTTCTCCGATGCCTGCATCCGATGCAGATTTAGATAAAACACTATCTAAAATGGAAATTATTGAATACACGGCAACACCAACACTATTGAATGCTCCGTGGGACATTTTCAAACACAACCCGCAAGAGATAGAAAAAGATTTTGATTTAATCACACAAGGCAGAACATCGGCAACCTTAAACGATACAAACACCATCATCGGTAATCGCCTGTTTGTAGAACAAGGAGCAAAAGTAAATTGTGCTGTCATTAACACTACCGAAGGAGCGGTTTACATCGGTAAAGATGCAGAAATAATGGAAGGCTCTCTTGTTCGCGGAAGCTTAGCTTTATGCGACAACGCAGTACTAAAAATGGGAGCAAAAATTTACGGAGGAACAACCATAGGTAAATATTCCAAAGTAGGTGGAGAAGTCGGAAACTC
>JALTUD010000255.1 GCA_027047735.1 Flavobacteriales bacterium
CCTTTTGGTTTGTTGCATATATGCAAACCAAAAGAGTGAGTAGTGATAGCCCGACCTTTACGGCGTTAAAATATTGTATTGTGAAAACAATACAGTATTTTTATGCCGTAAAGGGAACGCCCAAATTATTATATTAAAATGAAGACAGAATTTAGAACTATTGAAAGTGAATCGGAGAGTTATTTTAAAGAGAAAGGAAGTAAATTTTATTCGTTTGCTTTTCCTATTGCGGATGAGGATGAGGCGAAAACAAAACTGAAAGAAGTGAAAGACCGGTTTAAAGATGCTCGGCACCATTGCTATGCTTTTAAGCTGGGGGCTGAGGGCGAACTTTACCGATATAGTGATGACGGTGAGCCTGCTAACACGGCGGGAAAACCTATTTACGGGCAATTAAATTCGTTTGATGTTACCAATGTTTTGATTGTGGTGGTACGGTATTTCGGTGGTGTTAAACTTGGGGTTGGTGGTTTGATTCAGGCTTATCGTGAGGGGGCTAAAACTGCTTTGGAAAATGCGAAAATCATTACGAAAGAGGTTACTACACGGCGAAAACTACATTTTAAGTACGAGGATATGAATGTGATGATGAGTTTGGTGAAGGTATTGAATTTGAACATCGTGGAACAAGAATTTGAAATGGAATGTTACTTAACAGTTGAATTTCCTATTCAAAAATTGGAACGCGTGGAGGAAAAATTGGCTAATTATCCGCAATTGGAAGTAATACCATTTAGTGGTTAGGTATTTTTAAGAAATACGGGGCTGAAATTTAAAAAATAAAGTTGTTCCGTTCCTCTGGTTACAGCTGTGTATAGCCAACGCAAATACTCGGTATTTATCATTTCTTCGGTTAGATAACCTTGGTCGATAAATACGGCATCCCATTGTCCGCCTTGTGCTTTGTGGCAAGTGAGAGCGTAAGAAAATTTGACTTGCAAGGCATTAAAGTGCGGTGTTTTCATTATCATTTGCTGTCGCTTTCTCTTATTGGATATATGCGGAAAATCTTTTTCGATTTCATAATACAATTCGACCAACTTTTCGCGTGGCAGTGCAGGACTTTCGGACTGCAAAGTTTCTAACATCAGTTTGCAGGTAAATTCGGGTTCATCAGGGTTATCGACAAAACGAACTACGGCATCTACAAAATGAAAACCGTATAAATCTTCATATTTTAATATCTGTTTGATTTCTATAATATCGCCGTTGGCTATGAATCCGGCTTTGGATTGCTTATCCAACCAAAAGTAATTGTTCTTGACGACCATCAACAAATCGTGGGGGTTGATTTGTTCCTCGTACCACAGTACTCTGTTTCTTATTTCCTGATTAAAGATATTGGCTCTTTTATTACTTCTGCATATTACCGCTACATTTTCAATTCCGTAACGGTTGATGCAGTTTTCCAATTCATCTTGCAAATCTAAACCGGTTATGGCTCTGCTGTCTTTGAAACTTGCATCCAATTGAACGGGCGAATGGTCGTCTTCGGTTATTTTTTTTCGTATTGCCGTAGCGTTTATTAAAATACCTGAATCCTCTTCCTGACGTACCACTTCTTTTAGTTCGGTTTCCCAAAATTCCAACGGGTAAATCCGTTCCAATGTATTTTTATCCAAAGCAGGGCTTTGTGTTGCTCCTACCGGTGGCAACTGAGCGGTATCTCCGGTAAAGATAATCTTACAATTGTGTCCTGAGTAAACGTAAGAAATCAAATCATCTAACAAACTTGTTGTTGCTCCTCTCCCCAAATCAAGGCTTATCATAGAAGCCTCATCTACGATGAAAAGAGCATTTCTGTAATTATTTTTTCCTTTTGTAAAAATTAAATCATCCTCTTTAGCTCCGTAGTAAATTTGACGATGAATCGTATAGGCAGGTTGACCAC
>JALTUD010000256.1 GCA_027047735.1 Flavobacteriales bacterium
CTCATTGGCAAAACAAACGTTCCGCCTTAGCGGAACGTTTGTTTTGCTAATGAGGGGAACGCCCACAACACCTTATTATACAACATCTCTCCCTATGTCTTTTCGATAGGTTTTTCCTTCAAAATTAATTTTTTCTATGCTTTTATAAGAGTTCGCCAATGCTGATTCTATGTTTTTACCATAAGAGGATACGGCTAGCACTCGTCCTCCGTTTGTTATGATATTGTTTTCTGAATCTTTGGTTGTACCTGCATGGAATACGATACTGTCGGTTACGTTATCCAACCCTGTAATGATTTTTCCTTTTTCGTAGGCTTCGGGGTAACCTTCTGAGACTAACATAATTGTAGCTGACGAGCGTGCATCGATTTTCACATCTCTTTCGGATAGTGTTCCTGAGGCTATTCCATCGAAGAGTTCGAGGAGGTCGGACTTGAGTCGAAGCATCACTACTTCTGTTTCGGGATCTCCCATTCTACAATTGTACTCGATCACGTAAGGGTCTTTTTTGACATTTATCAAACCGAAGAAGATGAATCCTGTATAGTCTATTCCTTCTTTTTTTAGTCCTTTGATGGTGGGAATAATTATTTGATTTTCTACTTTGTCCATAAACTCTCTACTAGCAAAAGGAACAGGAGATACGGCTCCCATTCCTCCGGTATTCAATCCTGTATCGCCTTCACCTATTCTTTTGTAATCTTTTGCTTCGGGGAGTATTTTATAAAATGTTCCGTCGGTAACAACAAACACGGAAACTTCTTCTCCTTTTAAAAATTCCTCGATAACGACAGTTGAACTCGCATTACCGAATTTACCATTTAGCATATTTTTGAGTTCCGAAACAGCCTCTGTTAAATTTTCGAGAATCAAAACTCCTTTACCTGCGGCAAGTCCATCCGCTTTAAGTACATAAGGTGGTTTGAGTTTTGCTAAAAAATTTATACCTTCTTCAATATTATCTTTGGTTACTGAAATATATTTTGCGGTTGGAATATTATGACGTTTCATAAACGCCTTGGAAAAATCTTTACTTCCTTCTAATATTGCTCCTTCTTTTTTTGGACCGATGACGCAGATGTTCTTGTATTTATCGTGATTCGTGAAATAATCATGAATACCATCAACCAAAGGAGCTTCGGGACCAACAACAATGATTTCTATTTGTTTTTGTAAGCAAAATTCTGCTATTTCCTCAAAATTAGAGTGATTTAGATTGATGTTTTCTCCGTATTGTTCTGTGCCGGCATTTCCCGGGGCTATGTATAATTTTTCTAATTGTGAACTTTGGGATAATTTCCAAGCCAGTGCGTGTTCTCTTCCTCCTGAACCTAATATTAATACGTTTTTCATATCTCTCTTTTTTGAACTTGTCTAAAGTCAGTCTGCCTTATGCTATTTTTACAAAAATATGAAAAGTCTATAATGTTTAACCAAGAAAGATTTGAACATTACCCCAATCTATTAAACATAAAAAAAGGCGAGTTGGAAACCAACTCGCCTAAAAACACTAAAAACTATATATTATGAACTCCGTGTTTTTATTAAAACTTATACTCTATTAAAATTTATATGAAAATCCGACACTCAAGGCTTCTTTTACTTGAAATCTTGGTCCTATTTTATAAACGGGGTTACCATTTAAGTCAACCATTGGTGTCCCGTTTGGATTTTTACGTTGTTCGGTTGTATGAATTTTAATATCATCATCATAAATGGTATTGATACTAATAGTCGTTGTAATGTATTTATTTACTTTAAGACTAATTAGCGTATTCCAATAGACATCTATATTGAGAGGATTATGAAAATAGTTACTAAACAAAGCTAAATCCGTTTGAAATCCAATATTTTTCAATCCTAGTGGTTCATTTTTAATGTATTTCGCTTTTAAGTAGGCACCAAATTCGCTTTTAATAGATCCTTTATCAGCTTCATCTTTGGTAAAACCATAGTTTTGTCTCAAATTAGAACGCTGTACCATTAACATTCTGTATGCCGCAGGAGAGATAAAAACATTAAAGTTTTTACTTGGTTTATAATCCATACCAATAGCAAAAGTAGTATAAGCAGGAGAAGCTATATCGGATATAACTTGTCTTCCCTTTCCAGCTTTATCATAACCGGGAGCCATTTGAGAACGGAAATTCAATAGGGCAGTATAATACCAATGTCCTCCGGCTTCGTATCCAACTTTAGAGTTCAATTCTATTCTATCAGAGTTTTTGAACCATTTGACGCTATCCCCCTGACCTTGGCTAAATTGCTTAATGGTTCCGTATTCCATTTCAAGAGAATTATCCCAGGCTAATTTACCTTTAGAATAGTTAGCAAACACATTAAATAAAGTATTAATACTATAACTATTCAGCCCACCGGCAGCCCAATTATGAAGTGATGTTTGACCAAAGCCAATATTGATTACACCTCCTGTTGACCAAGTTTTCGTACTATCATCAGCACCTTTGGCTTTTGCCCTTAAATCTTTTTCTGCAGCGTCTATTTGTGCAAAGGTTGAACTCGCTATTAACGCAAGTAAACCGAAAGAAATTATTCTTTTCATTTTATGAATTTAATATTCTTATGTGATTTATATAATCTACTCTTTCCTCTATGGTTAAGAATTGTGTACGTGAACGTCCATTTGTGGGAAAGGAATATTCAAACCCTCTTTAGCAAATGTATTGTACACGTTTTCATTCATATCAAAAAATACTCCCCAATAATCTTCTTGTTTTACCCAAGCTCTTACTGTAAAATTAACAGAACTATCGGCTAATTCACTTACTGCGACAAAAGGAGCCGGATCTTTTAATATTCTAGTATCTGCGTTAATTAAGCTATTGATAACTTGTTTTGCTTTTTCGACATCATCACCATAAGCAATACCAATTGTCCAATCAACTCGTCTTTGTGGTTCTACAGAAAAATTAGTTAATGAACCATTAGACAAAGGACCGTTAGGTATGATGATTGTTTTATTATCCAATGTATTTAATATTGTAACAAACAATTGAATTTCATTAACTACACCTAAATATCCTTGAGCATCAATTAAATCACCTTTTTTAAAGGGCTTGAATAAAAGAATCATAACTCCTCCGGCAAAGTTTTGTAACGTCCCTGAAAGAGCCATACCAACAGCCAAACCTGCTGCAGCTAAAATAGCGGCAAAAGAAGTTGTTTCGATACCCAATATACCAATAACTGTAATGTAAAGAATGGCTTGTAAACCAAAATTAAGCATACTTAACAAAAACGGACGAAGAGTTTCGTCAGTTTTAGCCTTTTCCATTTGTTTACCAATTAATTTAACTACTTTGTTGATGATAATTTTACCAATCCATAAAACAACAATTGCCAAAGCAATTGCTTTTACCATTGGAAGAATTGTCCCTGTAAACATCTCGTTATTGAATAATTTATCAAAATCCATTTTTTATTTTTTTAAGGTTAATAATTTTTATCGGTTGCAAAAGTAGTTTAAAAAAAAGTTTAATATTTAAAAATAACACTTTAATAACATTTAACGAGATGGACAGAATTTTTGACATAAAAAAAGCCGGCAAAATGCCGGCTTTTTAATCTATAAATGATATTTCTTATAGATTCCAAACATCATGTTCGATGATAAACATTTCCTTTTTTATTCTTTCTCCTTCTAATAAAGCATCAATACCATCGAAGGGTTGAGAAATTGTTCTATCAAAAACATTACTTTCTTTTGTTATGTAAGAAGCAAATCTTCTTTTCCAAAACAAATCGTCAAAGGACATACGCATTGCATCGTTATGACCATTATATACGTAAAAATTTTGGAAAGTATAGCGACATTCAGGGAAATACAACCAAAACAAGGTTTTAGTACCAACAATATCACCGGTTTCAGCATTTTTACCATAAACAACAGGAGCAATACCAATAATACGGACATCCATTACCGAACGTTGTTTATCAAAAAACCAATCCTCTTTTATTTCATAACGAATGATATCCCTTGAAGTATATTCAAGAACTGTTGTTTCATAAACAGGATCACCATTTTCATCATACATTAACTCATCCGTTTCGGGATCCATCTTCTGACTTTCTTCAACAAGTCCGAAAAAAGAATTAAGTCGTTCAAGAAACTCCGGATCTTGAGCGTTCCCATTTTTTGGTTTAACCGGAACTTTAAACTGGTCATCTTGATCAGCACCTGGGTCATAAATAGTGATAGTACCTTCTGTAAGAACTCCATAACGAATAACATCCCATAAAGAACGTCTATCGGATAAAGGTTCTAGTGGATAAAATAACGGATGATTCATTTTTTCACGTAAATCAATCGTTCTCCATATTCTTTTAGACCAAATTACATCAGCTTCACGAAGGGATGGATATTGAATTACCCGTTTAGTTGGAATATGTTCTTGTACATACACACCATCTAACACATTAGACTCCACAGTTACACCGGAACTCGGTAGAATTTCTTGAGCTAAAGAACTTTTTGTCGTGGTTAATGACAAAAAAGAAATAATAGATAAGGCGATATTTTTAAAACTTATTCTAAACATAATTCCAACAATTTAATTTATCTTAATTTAAAGGCTATTCCACCAATAGGCATTGGTTTTCCTCCCGGCACTTTTCTTGCCTTAACACCACTAAAAGTCAACATTGAACCTGAAGGCATTTTTTTAATTGCAGCCTTCATAGCACCGGTAAGCTTAGCACTTTTAGATTCCAATGTACCCATTTTTCCATTCTTAACAACAATCATGTTGAATTGAGTGACCTCATAAGGAACATTTAATGGACTATTTCCTAATTTAGCTACTAATTTAGAAGCTTTTCTAGCCATAGACCTACTCAAAACAGGCTTGTCGATAGATTGATTGGCGAAATATATTTGAGGGG
This sequence comes from Flavobacteriales bacterium, assembly GCA_027047735.1. Classification (GTDB taxonomy): domain Bacteria; phylum Bacteroidota; class Bacteroidia; order Flavobacteriales_D; family Parvicellaceae; genus S010-51. The sequence continues at coordinate 4,903 of JALTUD010000256.1, forward strand.
CAGGCAAAGGAAATACTCTAAACTCTTCTTTCGCTAAAGAAACAGAATTTCCTTTTGCATCTTTAGCTGTAACATTAATCGTTACTTTTTTAGCACTACCTTTTACTTTAGCAATATAAAAGTCTCCTTTTTTAGAGATACTTACACCTCCGGAAGCACTAACAGAAACAGTAGAAGGATCATACCCTGAAGCTGATACTTTTAATTTGTTATCCCATCCTCTGTACAGAACATTTAAGTCAGCAGCAGCAACAGCAGCATTTGGTGCACCAACGCTATATTTAAATTTCCATGGTTTCCATTTCTTAATTCCTTTTTCTATCACTGCTATAGTACCGACAACTACATGTTCCCCGACACTACCACCAAGAGGTAATGAAGCTCCGGCTCTTCCTTTGAATTTTTTCATATTATCCTTAGAACGTGTAGTATCATCAATCCAATAATGTAATTCCATTTTTTCAGTAGAGTCATATGCAGCAATCATCACTTTAAGATTCAAAGAATCACCTTGATTGATGTACGAGGTACTCGCAAAAGCAAGAGGCTCAACCTTATTGAATTTAAAAGTTGGAGCTGTCGCTCTTCCTGAAACTGTTTCAATAGCTAAAGCTTCAGCCATCTTAACATCGTTCATTAACGAAGTAAAAACGGTAGCTGCTGCTACAATAACCGCATGGTCAAATTGAGTTGCAATCCACGGAATAGGATGTTCCTCCCCTTTATGGTATTCGCCTTCAGGTACGGTCAAAATATTGATGATTCTTCTAATTCTATCCCTATCATCAGGGTGAACCGTTTTTAAAGCTTCATCTACTGATTTTCTAAATTCAACCGTATCGTGTTTGGTATGCGGACGAACAATTTTAGATGGATCAATGAAGTATTTAACAATTTTGCCACCTTTTTCTTCTTGGTATTTAGCGGCCATAACTACTATACTATCACGAAAATCAAAAAGACGTTTCTCTACCATCAAGCCTTTTTCAGAAGGTTCATGAGTACCTTCTAATAAATAAATATGTGGTGGTGTATCATAATCGTCCTTTTTAGATAAGGTATCCATATGTTTTAAATGGAAATAACCATCGTCATCTGTATCATAAAAAGGTGTTGGCATTAAATTATCAGAAGTCGTAATCATATCAGCAGCTTCTTTTATAAAGAAATTGGAAGTACCTTTAGATAACTCTCTAATTTCTTCAGCTGCTTTCTGAATCTCTTCTACTTTTTTAATGTCAGCTTTAGCGGCTTTAGTACTCTTTAAGGCGACAAGTTGCCCATCAATACGATTGATAAGACCTTCGGTTGTCTCATGTGTTAACTCAGCAGCGTGCTCAAATTTTTCATTTATAGTTATAAATGCATTCAAAATAGATTTTGACACATTCATTGCTAATAAGGCCATCAATACAAGGTACATCAGACCAATCAGTTTCTGTCTTGGGGTTTCTTTTCCTCCTCCCATTATTTATAGGTTTTTAATAGGTTAATACTTTAATTTGATTGTTCGTTATGTTTTGTATTAAGCTCTATTACCACCGCTCATTGCAGACAGCATATTACCATAAACTTGATTCAACTCGGCTAAGTTTTTACTTAGTTCAGCCATAGTTTCTTTGTACTTCTTCGTATCATCTACAGAAGCATGAAG
>JALTUD010000257.1 GCA_027047735.1 Flavobacteriales bacterium
CCCTCATTCACAAAACAAACGTTCCGCTTTAGCGGTATGTTTATTTTGTGAATGAGGGGAACGCCCAAAATCTAATTATTACTTACTTCCTCCGGCTCAATAAATCCGATTAGGACGGAAACACACCCCTGAAACTCGAGTGAATGTGTTGTTTTTTCTCCGTGTACAATAACCTGCAAAATTAGCTTTTGGGTAGAGGGTACTTGAAAATCAAAAATCTGCTCCTCGCCTTTTTTACTTTTATAAACTACATTTCGGTCAGCATCCAATAACACAAAAGTTACATCTCCTAATTGTTCTTCGTTGCAAACAAACAAGCGGTATTTTTGACCACTGTAAAAACTCAAAACCAACTCCGCTGTATCTCCTCTCGCCAGTATCGCTGCGTTTAGCTGTCCGTTGAATTTATAATCATCTAATTGTGCTATACAATGTTTTTTTGTAAAATGCTTACATTGAGCAGTACCGAGCAGTGGTAAAAGCAAAGCGATTACAAAAATTATTTTTACTATTTTATTCATACCTTATTATATATAGATAAAACCATAGTAATTAACTTACGATTTCTATTCTTATTTCTTCTACTTTATCGATAATTTCATTTAGCAATTCGTCCGACATTTGTAGCTTTATTTTCTGACCTATCATTCCAGGTTCTGTATTCGGCTCTTTTACTTCTTTTATTTGGTCGAATAATTCTTTTAATTCTTCTAAATACCCCATTACCTCATCAAGTCCAGCTTTATTCTGATACGTTTTAACAAGACCAATTAAATTATCTAACGAATATTTTTGTTCTGCAATTCGTTGTTTCAACTCTTCATTATCCGGACTCATACGCACCAACTGAGTAGCCAAATACAATGACTCAATCCAACCTCCGACAATCACTAATGCAGAAATATTATCTCTCCCTTGTTCTTTTAAGTAAGCATCCAATTCCCAAAAGGTCTCGTTGACGATAACCTGCATAGAATCTCGATTATCAATATTGTCTTGTATTCTATTTTTTACATCCTCATTAAAAACTTGTTCAACCCCCAATTTCCGTCCAAGTTTACTAACACAACTTAGATAAAAAGAGGTTTCGGTTGATTTATTAAACACTGAAGCATAAGTTAAATCAGCTCCATAAACTCCCATATTGAGACCTCTCTTCGACAAACTTTCATAATCATCTGCCTTCATCGGGTCATTCGGGAAATCAAACACATATTTAGCTCCTGCTCTTTGCAATATACTTACCGTTTCTGTTGGCGAAGGTATATTATATACAATTTTCTCAATTCGTTCAGTTCTCCCCCCTCCATCATCTTCCTTCTGAACCTCGCTTTCTTCAACACCTTTCAATATTTCATCTTCTGCATTCTCGCAACCAATTATAGCAAAAACAAGTAATACGGGTACAATTATTCGTCTCATATATTCATTACATTTATTGCCAAATATAAGCACTTATCCTTAATTAAAGACAAACTGAGCTTTTTTTTTATCTTTTTTAGGGCGTTCCCCTAATTTACAAAAGACACATATCGCTCTCGCTCAACGTATCTTTTGCAAATTAGGGTCGAGCTATCCACTATATCTTTTGCCCTCCAAAAGGAGGGAGGGCAAAAGGATGCCGTTCCTATCTCTAACGCAAATACAATACGCAAAAAAAATCATAATTATTCCCCATAATCAAAATAAAACTTTACTTTTGCAGTTCGAAAAATTATTTATTCATTTAATTAACGGGATTTCGGATCCTTTTAAAACAATTAAAAAACAACAGAATGGCAACAAAATTAAGATTGCAAAGACATGGTAAAAAAGGGAAACCATTTTACCACTTGGTAGCTGCTGATGCAAGAGCTAAAAGAGACGGTAAATTCATTGAAAAAATAGGAATTTACAATCCTAATACCAACCCGGCAACTATCGATATTAAATTTGACAGAGCTTTGGATTGGGTAATGAAAGGGGCACAACCTACCGACACAGTAAAAGCCTTATTATCTTACACAGGTGTTCTTTATAAAAAACACTTATTAGTAGGTGTAAAAAAAGGAGCATTAACAGAAGAACAAGCTGAAGCAAAATTCCAAGAATGGAAAACTGAAAAAGACGCAAAAATACAAGCGAAAAGAGATGCAGTAGCTACCGCTAAAAGAGCTACTAAAGACGCTGCCTTTGCAGCTGAAACAGCTCAAAAAGAAGCAATGGCTAAAGAAATTGCAGCTAAAAATGCACCAGAAGAATCTAAAGAAGAAGAGTAATTATCTTACAATACATTCTACAAAAAAAAGACCGAACTAAGTTCGGTCTTTTTTTTTGCTTTATAACTTTACATATCCCCATAAAAAAAGCCCCTTTTAAAAAGCCGTAGGGGAAACGAGTTTTCAAAAGAGGCGAGATAAATAGCAAGGGGTAGCTATTATCTTTTCAGGGGTAATCAGCGGGGTAGTCAATTTAATAAGGGGTAGATTAATAATAGTTGCAAGGGTACTACACCCTTTTTATAATCTGTTATATGTTAAATATTTCTTAACTACACCACAAATAAAACCGAAAAAAACCAATAACACAGTACCTATGTTACGAACGACATAAAAATGTAAACGAAATGCAACTTTTAGTCTAATTTTCTTAAATCAAGCTCCTCCTTTGAAAAAAGAGGAGGAAACAAATCAAAATCAATACCGGTAGTTTCTTTAGAGAAAATTGCATGAACCAATCGTTCGAACTGCGTCTGAAACGCTGCTAATGTCCACTGTCCGAATAAAGTATGTCCACTTTCATATTCTCCTACCTCATACTCTTCTTTTGTAGTTATATACCCCATATAAGAATTTGCATAGGAAGATACAACTACCTTTTTAACACCGTATTGTTGCGTTAGTTTCAATACAGTTTCCTCTAACCTAACTCCTGCTATTGTCGTTATTTCTCCGGGCACACCGAGAAGAATCACCTCACCAATTAAAAATAACTGTACAGGTAAAACCGTTGGTACAAGTGTATTTTCTTCTAATGCTCCCGCTCTAAACTGAAGATTCATTTCAGCTACGGATTTATCAACAAAATTTGGTAATACATCCATTCTGTTTTTTCCTAACATTTGTTTTGTACTAGCATTCAGAATTATATCCTTATTCCCTTGCGAATTAACATCAGGTTTATCAACTGGATTCACCATAGAATTTATTCGACTTAACAAAAAACCACCCATAGCTTGTACCCCTTTACCATCCACTCGTGTCCCCACGAAAAAAGGCACTCCGAAACACGCATCTGAAGTTCGTTGTTTATCTACACCTGCTGTATATTTTGGAAAAACATCAATAGCTGTAAAATCAGAAAAAAACAATAAAGAGTTAATTTTTTCGGATAGATGCACTCCCTTGCTATTCTCCATTATACCTTTCACAACTTCAAACTGCTTTCGACCATTTCTCAACGCATAGAAATGATCATTTTGAATGCGTACTTTTGCTCTAACAATTTGTTCATTTTTTCCGTGAAAATGAGGAGAAATATCTCCGGCTTTTCCTTGTGCAAATATATGAACAGTATCAGGGTATTCCTCTTCCAATAATTGGGCGGCGTATCCTTTATTATCATATGAAACCGCCGTATTATCATTTCCAATACACGTAGCATGGACTCCCAACCAATTTACACTCCCCAATATCTTATTGTTATCAGATAAAACCTGTAGAACCCTGACTTTATTATCTATTGCAAAACGAGGATCTTTTACTTTATTCTTTACTTCAGGATTGTTATTATAGGCTTTTAATGAACGATTCCAAGCTATATTATCTTTTGGGTTAAACTCTCCTTCCTTTAGGATTAATGTAGCAGGTTCTAATTTATCAAAAGCCTCTAAAACGGACTTGACAATAGCCTCCACATAAGCTTTTTGAATTTTTGGTCTAAATTTAGGTGTAGAGAAAGAATAAAACGAATATTCAGAAAAGCCACTCGGAGCAGAATGCGTATGTTGAGCGGTTAACATTAAATTATGCCTATTGACGGCTGTCCCTTTTAATTTAGCCAATACTTCCCTGTGAATACCTGGTATAATAAAAGCCATCTCAACATTAGAGAACACCAAAACTTTACTATTAAGCTTTATCACACAGGAGCGTACATGCAAAGGTGTTGATTGTGATTTTCCTCGATTGTTCCACTTCCCATACCCCATAAAGGCAACATTAATATAAGGAAAATGAATAGTTGTTTTTGAAAAACCTACACGTACAGACATATTGAAAAAAACTTGGTAAAACAAGAAAAAGTAACTACCCCCTCTTTTGTTTAAAAAATGATTTCATTAAAGAACTACACTCTTCCTCTAAAACTCCGCCTTTAACAATTGTAGTTGGATGTAATACCTTTTCCGACAAACGTAAAAAACCGCGTCTTTCATCCGAAGCTCCGTAAACTATCTTACCTACCCTCGTCCAAAATGAAGCTCCCGCACACATTACGCACGGTTCTAAAGTTACGTACAACGTACACTTATCAAGATATTTATGACCTAAATATTCAGTAGCTGAAGTAAAAACCTGCATCTCAGCGTGAGCGGTAAAATCTGTTAATTGCTGTGTTAAATTATGCCCCTTCGCAATAACTCTCTCATTAAATACCAATACAGCACCCACAGGAACCTCATCTTTTTCAAAAGCTTTATTAGCTTCCTCCAATGCCAACCTCATATAGAACTCATCACCAACGGGGTTTAACACGTTTATCGACATCGTAACTAAAGTTCTAATACATTTTATCTATAATTACAAAACCCCATTCCCCACATACTTACCGTCTTTATAGACTTCTATCCTCTCAAGCAAACCATATTCGTCATAAATGTAATGTTTACCATCGATTAATTTGCCGTCTTTAAACTCACCATCCATCAGAATATCCTTATTGTCGTTATAGGTTTTATGATAGCCATCCACTATTTCTGTTCCTCCCATATTTTTCACACCTTCAACCGCTAATCCCTCACCTTTAGTTTCTTCTTTTTTCACTTCTACCGGAGGGTTTACTCTCGCTTTTTCTTCACGTTTCAACATTTTACCAGATTCGTCAAAAATCATAATTTCCTTAACATCTCCATTAGGATAATAGCGAATTGCCTTCCCGTTTTCTACCCCATTAACGGTAGTAAACTCAAGTTCTACTTGACCATTGTCATAAAAATATTTTACAACTCCGGTTGTTTTTCCATTTTCATTGAATTTCTTTTCTTGAGCCAACGTCCCATTTGGATGGTATCTTTTAAAATCCCCCGTATAAATACGCCCTTTCCAAAATCCTGCTTCCTCTAAGTTTCCGTTCTCATAATAAGTTTTAAAATCACCGTAAGCTCTACCGTTTTTAAAATAAATCTCACTCATTAAATTTCCATTCGGAAAATACTTTTTCCATAAACCATATTTTCGATTACTCTTATACCGTCCTTCTTCAACAATATCATTGGGCTTATATCCTTCAAAATTCCGCATATGAGCGTAAATAATCCAATAGCCTTCCTTCTTGCCGTCAATCTTTTGATTAATCGTATCATTATCTTGCCCGTAATCTGTATCCACAACAGCCCACACACCGTTAGTTAGTAACAGCGTAAAAAAGAACATTATAAAAAGTGATTTATGCATTTCATTTACATTTTTGTGTCGTTCGTAACATTTTCAAACGGGGAAGTACAATGCTAAGATAGAAAAATTCAAGCCCAAAAACAAGCTATTGTGACGAACGTACTCAAATAAATGACGAAAAAACTACCCCGCCAAATCAGGATTTATATTTTCCAACATGACCTCGGTCATTTTTTCTAAATCAAATTTAGGTTTCCAACCCCAGTCTTTACGTGCAACTTCATCATTTATAGACGCAGGCCAAGTAGAAGCTATTGCTTGTCGATAATCCGGTTTATATTCAATCTCAAAATCTTTAACTATTTGACGAATACTTTTAAATAATTGATGAGGAGTGAAAGAAAGCGCTGCGATATTATACGAAGAACGAATAGTAATGTCAGAAGAATTAGCATCCATTAATTTCAGTGTTGCATCAATAGCGTCTTCCATAAACATCATCGGCAATTCCATGTCTTTATCCAGGAAACAAACAAATTTTTCATGTGTTTTTGCCTTATAAAAAATATCAACTGCATAATCTGTCGTTCCCCCTCCGGGCAAAGCTCCATAACTAATAATACCGGGGTAACGGACACTTCTTACATCAACTCCATAATTTTTATGATAATATTCACACCAACGTTCCCCTGCTAACTTGCTAATTCCATATACAGTTGTTGGCTCCATAATAGTACGCTGTGGTGTATTGTTTCTCGGTGTCGTTGCTCCAAATACAGCAATAGAACTTGGCCAAAAAACTTTTTTCACTTTCTTTTCTTTAGCTAAATCAAGCACATTAAAAAGTCCGGTCATATTTAACTCCCACCCAAATGAAGGGTTTTTCTCAGCAGTAGCAGAAAGTAAAGCTGCAAGCAAATAAATATCTGTAATTCCATATTTTTCAACCACCCTTAACAGAC
>JALTUD010000258.1 GCA_027047735.1 Flavobacteriales bacterium
AATTTCTTCTTGTTACATAAAACAAGAAAGAGATTTATTTAATCCAGAGTCTGAAAATGGTTTTTTCTATGAGTATATTGGTTCGGAAGGAGAGAATGTAAAACCAAATTCTACTGATATAATTCATTTTAATGGTGATGGAGATTTTCGAAGTGCTGAAAGTATCGAATTATTAAAACAGGCAGATATTATTGTTACAAACCCGCCATTTTCATTATTTCGAGAATATGTAGCCCAATTAGTTAAATATGATAAAAAGTTTCTAATAATTGGCAATATTAATGCGATTACTTACAAAGAAATATTTAAGCTGATAAAAGAAAATAAAGCGTGGTTAGGTATAAATCTCGGTAGAGGAATATCAGGCTTTATTGTTCCGGAACATTATGAACTATATGGAACAGAGGCTCGTATTGACAGCAATGGAAACAGAATAGTTTCACCCAATAATGCACTATGGCTAACTAATTTAGATACTTTTAAACGACACGAAGATATTATACTTACAAAAAAATATTATGGAAATGAAAACAAGTATCCAAAGTATGATAATTACAATGCTATTAATGTTAATAAAACAAAAGATATTCCATTTGACTATGAAGGAGTTATGGGAGTGCCAATAACTTTTTTGCATAAATTTAATCCTGAACAATTTGAAATAATTAAATTTAGAAAAGGAAATGACGGAAAAGATTTATCAATTAATGGTAGATGTCCGTATTTTAGAATTTTAATCAAAAATAAACGAGTAAAAAAACGTGAAAATATTAAATTAACCAAAAAGAAAAACCGCCAGCAAGTAACAAAAGCTATACGTAATGTGGGTATTATTGAAAATAAGCAAGTGTTTGCTAGTAAATAACACTTTTCATCATCTAAAGAAACTAAAACTCACTTTCTATGCACTCATTCCACTCGCGTTAGGGACTTATCCCTAACACGAGCATAATGAGCACCATAAAGTGTTTTTATTTCCTTTATACTTCTTCATATTTTATTTCCATAGCTGGGGCTATGCAAAGAAAATATTCATCGCCTAAAGAAACTAAAACTCACTTTCTTAGTACCCATTCTGCTCGCGTTAGGGATAGGAACGGCATCCTTTTGCCCTCCCTCCTTTTGGAGGGCAAAAGATATAGTGGATAGCCCGACCATTGCGACGTTAAAAAGCTGTGTAGTGCAACGAAACTGCTTTTTTATGTCGTAATGGGAACGCCCAAATTATTTGCTTTATGAGATTACATTATGGTATAAAATTCTTTGGTTAGAGCAATATACTCTGCGGTATAATCGTGTCGTTTTCCGGTTTCTATGGTTAGGGTTTCCTTTATGGGATTTTGTGCTTTTTTGCTTAGCTCAAATACTTTACGGTGGGGCTTTTTATTGGGCGTGGGACGCACTGTGCACTCTCTTTCGAGATGTAAATCAAATTCTTGGGCTTTTTCGATGCAATTTTGTGCGTTTTCTATCGGTAAAATCATCGAAAGGCGACCGTCGTCGATTAGGTTATCGGAAGCGAATTGAAGAATATCCAAATAGCTCAAAGAATCGGTATGGCGGGCTGTACTCCTTTTTCCCGATGGTGATTTTAGGCTGTTTTCAAAAAAGGGCGGATTGGAAACTATAAGGTCGTATTTTTGATTGGGAGCGAACGTTTGCAAAGACGTGTTGATAATGCTTACTCTTGTACTCCAAGGCGAGACTTTTACGTTATATTCGGCATCGATTACGGCTTGTTCGCAAATTTCTATTCCCGTTATCTTTGCTGTTGGATTTCGTTGTGCCAACATTAGAGCTATCACACCTGTTCCTGTTCCTATATCTACGATATGATGTGCTCCCGATACGTTCGTCCACGCTCCCAAAAGCGTTCCGTCCGTAC
>JALTUD010000259.1 GCA_027047735.1 Flavobacteriales bacterium
TGAAAATGTAAGGTGATTCACTATCCCAATAATGACAAGCAATATACATATCTGCAACTTTGGCATATTTTGGAAATACCGAATGATAGCCTTTTGGGTTTTTATAAAACTCTGATTTAACCATCGGTTTTTTATCGTCTCTTTCGTAATAGTCAGAAACTTCTAAAACGGTATAGACAGGGTGGTCGAATTTTTGGGCTAAAAACTCATCCGGTGAAACTTCCTTCAATCCTTCAATTTTCTCAACCACTTCCAATGCTCCTTTTCCAACACGTCCCTTACCTGTTATCACCAATTTAAAATCTTTTGGTAAATTCACTTTTGGTAGTTCAGCTTCCATTTCGGCACGGTCTTCACATTGGTGGGCAGGTTTTAATGTATAGCGTTTTGTCTTTAAACCATAAGCTAAAAACGCATTATAAGCTCCCACAATTCCGGCGTATCTTCCGAAAGCGATTAACCTTTGTCCTTTTGCATTTGTGATGACTTCCCAATCGATTAATTGAATATTTTTGTCAATTATCGCTTGTAGCAATTCTCTGTTATAAGGTTGTTCTTTAAAAGTATGCGAAAAGAATATATATTTTTTATTAGGTATTAGTTGGTCAATCGGCACTTCTTTTACTCCCATTAACACATCGCAATCACTAACGTCATCAACCACGGCTATTCCTCTTCGTTCATATTCTCTGTCCGGGAATTTACGAATATCACTCTTTTGAACGTAAATTTCCACATCATTGTAGTTGTTCATGATGTATTCACATTGTTCCGGTGAAAGAGGAACTCTTTTGTCCGGGGGAGTTTTTCCTTCTTTAATAATTCCAATTTTTAGCATAATTTAAAGTGCAGTAAATATGTGTATAGTTTTGATAATTTGTTACTTGTTAATCTAGCGTTTTATTGAATATTAAAGTAAATACGAGCCGTATTTCCATTATTGCTTACATCCAAATAGCTTGTGCTGTTGTTCACTCTAATCATATCAATAGGGTTAAAAGTAGCAGACCCCATCAAGTCGTTAAAGTATAAATCCTCGTCAGAGAACTCAATTGTCCAACTTTCATCCGTTAGCATAATTCCACTTCCTGTGTTATAGCTGTAAGGTAAGTTTGTTGAGTTACAGTCATCAGCAGCATTGGTTTCAATCAACCAGTTAGCATCATTTGTCTTTTTAATCTGTACTATAATATCCGGATTAACAGTTGCTCCTGTACCATTATCCCAGTCAGAACCATTGTTTTGCGGGTTAAAGTTAATCAGTTCTACATTTTGGATATACGCGTATTGACAAGAACCGTCATCCGAAGTTGCATTAGCATTATAGTTTGGAGAATTAGAATCCGTACAACCGGTATTGCTGCCTCCGTTTGATGCTGTTTCCCAAATATCAAATTGATTTTCGTAAGGGCAAATGGTATTGTTTACAAAATCAAGGTTAAATAATTTCAGTCTTAAATCAAAACAACCTTTTAGTTTTAAATCAATATCAAAATTACATCCGTTCCCCGTAGAGCATAGAGCAGAAACGTTAAGAGCAGCCTCTGCACCCAAGCCGGTTTTTATGTTGGAAGAATTGTAAAGGAAGAAATCCAAATCAGCAGTAACATAAGGCAAATCACCATTAAAATTCAAGTAGTAATCAAGTAAGCTGTTTTCGTCAATATTTGAATTTTGCGTTTTGGTTGTAGAAGTTACCCAATTCTGAAAATCATTTAACGCCACACCACTAGGTTTTTCAACATAAGATTCTACGGTTGAAGTCTCGTTAAAATCAACATTGAAAAGAACCTCGCCACTTGCGTTAATTCCTGCTTTTAAAACAACATTACTTGTAACCACAACCGGTAAAGAACCGATAAAAAACTCAATAGGAGGGAGTGG
>JALTUD010000260.1 GCA_027047735.1 Flavobacteriales bacterium
TAAAGACAAAAATATCACAAATTAAAACCGTAAAAAAAGGCGAATACATAGGCTACGGAAAATCTGTGCGAACCGAGGAAGATACAATTATCGGGATTATCCCCATCGGGTATGCCGATGGATTTTCTCGTCGTTTAAGCAACGGGAAAGGCTCAGTTTGGATAAAGGGACGGCAAGTTCCGGTTATAGGGAGAGTATCAATGGATATGACTGCTATAAACTTGAATAAAATAGAGGGAATAAAAGAAGGGGAAGAAGTTGAAATATTCGGCAAACATCGCCCGGTTGAAGATTTGGCAAAAGAAATGAATACCATTCCTTACGAAGTACTAACTTCCGTTTCCGCAAGAGTTGTTCGTACTTATTATGAAACATAACAATACAAATGTTTTTGAATGGAATAACAATCGTTAGAAACTCTTCCTGCTATTGGCAATATCATAAAGAATCAATCTATCGTAAAAATCAATGGGGTCTTTATAGTAAATCTTAAAAATATATTCGTTTTCAGTCTCAAAATGACTACCTTCAATTGTACTCATTTTAGCCTTTTGTTCTCCGTCTTTTAAAAACAGATAAGTATAATTGTAATAGCCTTGTTTCAGATAAGCCGAAACTTCATAACTTCTGGTTTCCGGATTATACTTCATCTTAAAACGATTTTTTAATTGCCAATCGGAAAAACCACCAAACAGAAACAAATCTCCATTCGCAAAAGGTTGGTCAAAAGGCACACTAAAATAGACATTAACATACTCACTTTCCAGATGCCAATCATCTTGGTCAATTGTCTTGATGATAAAACGCCCGTCTATATCCTGATAATTCAAATATTTCTTATACGTTCGTTTATAATCGGGAGCCATTACACAAGTGTAAAATTTTTCATCACGATAAATAGCGGCAACCCTATTTGTTTTACTCCTAACGGTTGTCAAATCAATATTTCTGAACTCATTCCCGCCTTCAAAAACATTTTCATCATCATAATTAAAAATCATTTCTTCCTGTTTCACGAAATTAGGCTTTAGTCCTTTGCAAGCGTTATCCAAACGATGATTTTGCTCAATTACCACCTTTAGGTTACTATATGGATTGGTTATTTCTTGCGGATTAAATAACAAATTGAAGTCCACTTCCTGCATATAATATTTATCGTCTAAATTCGTCGGATATTTAATCTTCGGAAGCAAATTCAACTTGTTTTCACTCACAAAAAAACGATGTGAAAGAACAAATTCATCAGGATTATTTTCATTAAAAACCAACAAAGCATAATTCCCCGATTTTGTGAAATTTATATTCTCATTCGGAAACTCTAAATAATAATGAATATATGGCTGAAGCGTATTAAAAGAAGCCTTATAATTCTGAATGTAATTATCATTAAATCCCTCCAGATATTCCAAATAATCCAAGTTGTCGGGATGCCAATCCGCATCACAATGAATAATCCGGTATTGAAAGGTTTCAAAATCACCATCCAACACATCAAAATGAAATTCCAACCTCTCATTGCTACCCAAAGGAATCACCGGCTCCGACAAATCCAAATTCTTTTTAAAAAGCAAAACCGTTGCAATATCCCTACGATACGTAGTCGAATAAATCACCGTGTCCGCAGCCTGAGAAAAAGCAGATACGGAAAAAATAAAAAACAAAAAAGAAGTTAAAAACCCATTCATAAAAGTATCCAAACAAAAAATGCTCCGAAAATTCCGAAGCATTTTTAAATAATGTTAAACAGTTGCTTACGCCACGTATTCTTCAGGCTTAAAATGAAAATCAGCCTCAATTTTAGCATTTTCATCACTGTCTGAACCATGCACCGCATTTCTACCGATAGATTCGGCATATTTAGCTCTGATTGTACCTTCTTCCGC
>JALTUD010000261.1 GCA_027047735.1 Flavobacteriales bacterium
AGATAGATACATTGTTCTGCACCTTTACATTGTTTCCTAATACAACATCAGGTGAAACAACAACATTTTGCCCGATATTACATTTCTCGCCTAAAACACAATTAGGCATAATATGACTAAAGTGCCATATTTTTGTCCCTTTACCAATGGTACACCCCTCATCAATCACGGCTGTTTCATGTGCAAAATAATCTTTCATTTATATCTATATTATACTGTGTTTTTTACACATTGGTAGAAAAACGATTGACAAAGTTAAGAGAAAAGTCCAAATCAACTGGCAGTACAATCATATTTTATGACCATTAATGTCTTTATTGTTTCAACGCTTCTTCTAAAATCTGTCCAAATCGATAAGCATCTTCAAAATTATTATAGAGTGGTGCAGGAGCAATTCGGATAACGTTTGGCTCTCTCCAGTCTGCCACGACTCCTTTTGCTGAAATAAAATCAAAAAGTTTTTTCCCTCTACCATGCACAAGAATAGAAAGTTGAGCTCCTCTTCTGTTTTGTTCCTTTGGAGTTATGATTTCAAAATCAACATTGTCAAAGCGAGAAGAAACATCGTTGATGACAAATTCTAAATAGCCGGTAAGAAGGTCTCTTTTTTGTATCAGTTTATCCATTCCGGCTTCTTCAAAAATATCCAATGAAGCCTTGTGAATGGCCATGCCTATAACGGGAGCATTACTCAATTGCCACGATTCTGCCGTTGGCATCGGTCGGAAAGTGTCTTCCATTAAGAATCTTTTTTCTTTGTCGTGTCCCCACCAACCGGCTAGTCTTAACAGGTTCGGGTTTTTAGTGTGTTTTTCGTTGACGTATAAACCGCTGACACCACCAGGGCTGGAGTTTAAATATTTATAGGAGCACCACGTAGCAAAATCAACCTCCCATTCATGCAGTTTTAGTTCTATATTTCCAACGGCATGAGCCAAATCAAAGCCCACCTTAGCACCAACTTTGTGTCCTGCTTTGGTGATGGCTTCCATATCAAAAACTTGACCTGTATAGTAATTGACTCCACCAATCATAACAGTAGCGAGTTCATCACCTAATTCCTTAATTTTAGATATGATATCTTCTTCTCTAATGGTGTGTTCTCCGGCTCTCGGAGCTATTTCCACTAGAACATCGCTTGGTTCATAACCATGTAGTTTAGCTTGAGATTGCAATGCATATTGATCGCTCGGAAAAGCCTTCTTTTCGCAGATAATTTTATTTCGATTTCCTTTGGGCTGGTAAAAAGAAATCATCAACAAGTGCAAGTTAGTTGTTAAACTGTGTGTTACAACCACTTCGTCTTCCAAAGCTCCAACAATTTTAGCGATTTTAGGTGTAAGAATCTCATGATAAGAAACCCAAGGGTGTTTAGCATGAAAATGTCCTTCGACGCCCCATTTTCCCCAGTCTTCCAATTCGGTTTCAATTGCTTTTTTTACTGTTTTCGGTTGAAGTCCCAGTGAATTTCCTGTAAAGTAAATCACCTCGTCTTCTGTAAAAGAAGGGAAAATAAATTGTTCTCTAAATCTTTTAAGTTCGTCTTGCTCGTCCATTTCACGGGCAAAGTTCAACGTATTTTTGTAGTTCATTCGTTATTCAAGTATGAATTGATGACCTAAAACTACAAAAAATATTCAACAAGGAGTTTATTTCTCTTTCTAAATTTTATGAAAGGCTTTATTGTGTGGGCGTTCCCTCATTTTACCCGACAAACATATCGCTACGCGAAACGTTTGTCGGGTAAAATGAGGTCGGGCTATCACTACTCACTCTTTTGTGTTGCATAAGTGCAACAACACAAAAGGAGTTCAAACACGCCGTTCTATCCCTAACGCGGGGCAGGTGAGTGCAAAGAAAACGGAGTTTAGTTTT
>JALTUD010000262.1 GCA_027047735.1 Flavobacteriales bacterium
AGCATACGCAGGATTAGGTTTATTAGCAGAAACTAAATCTATCATAGAAAATAAATTCGAGACTTTAGTAGAAACAGGTAAAAAGGCTGATGCTGAAGGTAAAAATTTAGTAGGAGATTTTTTTAAAACCATTGATTCAACAAAAGAAGATTTTGAAACGGAGTTTAATAAAAACAAAGAAAAATTAGAAGAAAAATTTCCTGTAATCAAAGAGATTGAGGAAAAAATAAATAAAACAAAAGAAGAGGTTTCTTCAAAAGTAAATGAAACGAAAGAAGGAATCACTAAAAAAGCAAAGGAAACAAAAGAAGGATTTACTTCTAAAGTAACCGAAACGAAAGAAGAAATTACAAAAAAGGTAAATAACCTTACTAATAGTAATAAAGAAGCTAACGTTGCTAAATAAGACAACGTAGTGTGTGTAGTAGTTTTAGGCAGAACGCCCCACCAAAAGGTGGGGCGTTTTTGTTTTTAACAAAGGAGAATATCCAAAAAATAAGGCATAACTCATTTGTTTTTAATGGTTTTGAACTAAAATTCACAAAATATTAACTTTTTTCATTCTTTGCGTTTTGTTTTTTTACAATTTAGTTTAGTTTTACAACTACAAATGCACAATTAGATATTGATTGAAGTTAAATATCACGGTTTAACTTTCTACAATGTCAGATTTTATAACCGTAAAACCTTAGAAATTAATGAAAATTTGTTTTATCATGTATCCGTGGGAAGAGGTTGATCCTAAAAAAGACTCTACCCTAATTCTAATTCACGAGTGTGTTCGTAGAGGACATACTGTTGCTATGGCAACCCCTTCTAACCTCACTATTCGTGATAGCCTTACGATGGCACAATGTAAAGTTTTTAAACGAGGACAAGAAGTTAAGGCTAATTTATCTAGTTTTTATAAGCATGCTGTCATCAATGAAAAAATGCTTCCTTTGGGTGGTTTTGATGTTATTTTTATGCGTTCGGATCCGCCGATGGATTCTTTGGTGCTGAATTTTTTGGATTCTATAAAAAATGATGTTTTTCTTATTAATAGCATCAGAGGGTTGCGTGAGGCGAATAATAAAATTTATACAGCCTCTTACTACGATCCTAAAAATGAGATTATACCTAAAACTTATGTTTCCAAAAATAAGGAATATCTAAAAGAAATCATAAAAGAAAACAATACAGGTAAAATGATTTTAAAGCCCCTCAACGGATATGGAGGTAAAGGTGTGATTGTATTGGAAAAGAGTGCGATGCAGAATATTAACTCTTTATTAGATTTCTATATTAGCGGTCAAGAGGGGAAACAGTCTAATTATGTTATTCTACAAGATTATGTAGATGGAGCAGAAAAAGGTGATGTTAGGGTGTTGATGTTGCATGATGAGCCTATTGGTGCGATACGAAGAGTCCCCGCAGAAGGAGATGCTCGTTCAAACCTTTCGGCGGGAGGAAGCGTTACGAAACATATTTTATCGAAGGCTGAAAAACAACTTTGTAGAAAAATAGGAAAGAAATTAGTTGCTGATGGTATTTATTTTTCCGGTTTGGATATTATTGGAGGAAAATTAATAGAGGTCAATGTGTTGAGTCCCGGTGGTATAGGAGATATAAATAAACTCTATAAAGTAAAAATTCAAAAAAATATTATCGATTACCTCGAAGAACAAGTTAAAGGAAAAAATTCACTTTCGCAAAGAAAGTTGGAACATCGAAAAATAGTAGAAAATGCTTAGACTTTCTGTAGAGGAGATTATAAAAAAAATACAACGTAAAGAAGTTTTTGAAGCGGTAGTAACCGATGGTTCGTTTCAAGTAAAAATTAATAGGTATGTACCTTATGTCTGTACGGCTATTCATGCCGGAAGTAACCTTCGGCAAGAGCTAAAGGATAAATGTGCATTGAATGATTATGAACGCTGGTATGAAGAAGATCCTTACACGGATGAGTTTATAGCAGCCTTGCCAATTACTTTAGTCGGTAATGACTCTCGTTATGAATACGACTTGAATAGAGAACCGGAAAATTGTATTTTTGAAGAGGCTTGGGGGAGAAAAGTATGGAAAAAACCGCTAACAAAAGCAGAAAAACAAGTTTCTTTAAGAAAGCACAACAATTATTACCGTGTTACATATGCTTTGGTGAAAAAATTAGAGGAACTGTTCTCAGGGTGCGTGGTTTACGATATGCACTCTTATAATTACAGGAGATGGGAACGCCCTGTTCCTGTTTTTAACATTGGGGCGGAACGAGTGGATGTGAAATTTAGGGAGTGTGTCGAAAAATGGAATAAAGACCTTGAAAAAGTTAAGATTTCAGAGATTGAAACCACTTCTGCCATTAACGACGTTTTTAAAGGTAGAGGGTATAACTTAGCTTTTATCAATCAACATTTCAATAATACATTGGTATTGGCTACCGAGGTAAAAAAAATATATTGTGATGAATTGGAGGGAATTGGCTATCCCAGTGTGATAAAGGAATTAAAAAGCGAACTGAAAAAAGCCATCTTAAATCATGCAAATGAATTTGCAACGCAATTCACGAATTGGCAGTCGGGTAGAAAACATACATTGTTAGACAATCAATTGGATGACGAATTATTAAAAGTTGATACCGAACTATACGAATTAGTTAAGAATTTTGAATTATTGCAATTTGTTAATCCTATCAATATTGAAAAGGAGAAAAAAGCTTTCTTTAAAAGTAAGTTTACCATTAATCCGAGTTTTAAATATAGACCTATAAAAATTGATCCTTATTTTTTAAAACGAAAACTTTACTCCATTAAAGCCGACCATATCGAGGATATAGAAATTCAGAAGTTATATGAAACAACGATTAGTGCCTATGCTGACAAAATAGATTTATTGGCTACAATTGGAACAAAAAGATTCTTATATAATTCTTTGGGATATTTTGGAAGTCCTAGTGATACTGATTTAAGAAACGCCCGTTATATTCTAAGTTTACCTAATATAGACAACGAACGAAAAACAGGCAAAAAATTGACTTCGGAAGATGCTAAAAAGGCTTTTGAGAAAAGTTTCGAGTTTTATGGATTTGATTCAGCAAAAGTTCGTATTACCAAAGATATAGCAGCTGAGGTAATGGTTATTAATCATCAAAAAACAGTATTGGTTAAAGATGGAGTGTTTTTTAGTCAAAAAGAAATAGACTTTCTGGTGCATCATGAAATAGGCGTTCACATGGTTACTACGATGAACTCAAACTTACAACCTCTTAAGGTTTTTAATGTTGGTATGCCCGTGAATACTTATACTCAAGAAGGGCTTGCTGTTTTATCTGAATACTTGTCGGGAAATTTAACCTTAAAACGATTACGTATTTTGGCTCTTCGTGTTATTGCAATTGATATGATGGTTAAAAAGCAGGATTTTAAGACTATTTTCAATTTTATTACATCTGAATATAATGTTGATAAGGAAGAAGCTTTTATCCTTGTTACGCGTGTTTTTAGAGGAGGTGGTTTTACCAAAGACTATCTATACTTAAAAGGGTTTAGTAATTTTTATAAATTGTGGAACAGCGGATACGATTTAACCCCTCTACTTATTGGTAAAACAGCCATTAAAAATTACAACACCATCGTTGAAATGATGGATAGAAAATTAATTCAACGACCAAAATATATAACTGAAGCACTAACTCGTCCACAAACCCATAAAAACGGAACTATTTTAGAATATATAGTAAGTGGATTAAATTAATATAATCATGAATGATACAATAAACATTTTGCTTGTAGAAGACGATATAAATTTAGGATACGTCATTCAAGATAATCTTGGATTATTGGGCTATAATGTACATTTAAGCAAAGATGGAAAAGAAGGATTGAAAGATTTTAATTCAGGAAAATACGACTTATGTCTTTTGGATGTGATGCTTCCCAAAAAAGATGGCTTTAGTCTTGCTGAAGATATTCGTAAAGTAGATGCGGAAGTGCCTATATTTTTTCTAACTGCTCGTACAATGGAAGAGGATAGAATCAAAGGTTTTAAAATGGGAGCAGATGATTATATCACCAAACCTTTTAGTATGGACGAGTTACAACTGAGAATTGAAGCTATACTAAAGAGAACAGGAAAACACATTAAAGTTGACACCGACAAAATACAAATAGGAAAGTACTGGTTTGATATTGTAAATTATCAGCTAACGGCAGATGGCGAAGAAAAAAAACTAACTAAAAAAGAGGCCGAAATTTTAAAATTATTAGCTCAACAAAAAGATAAAGTGGTAGAACGTGAACTAATTTTGAATATGGTCTGGGGAGATGACAATTATTTTAACGGCAGAAGTTTGGATGTGTTTATTACAAAATTGAGAAAATACTTAAAAAGTGACCCCAATATTCAGATTAAAAATATTCATGGAATTGGGTTTGTCTTATCAGATGTTCCAAAAGTAGAGTAAGATTAAGGTGAAATGGCATTATGTTTGATTCTTTAGAAATGAATATAAATTTTAAAGATATGAAACGTTTAATTTTAATAGCCTTAAGCACAGTTGTTGTCCTTTCATCGGGGTATGCTTCTGACGGTGTATATTCTACACAAACAAATGGTTCTGCCTTTACTTATCGAAAAATTAAAAACAATGCTTTTCAACCCGGAGAGAAGTTAACTTATCGATTGCACTATGGAATTATCGATGCGGCAATTGCTACGTTGGAAGTTAAATCTACTGATAAAAAAATAAAAGAGAGAGAACTATTACACGTAGTAGCAAAAGGAAAAAGTATTGGGTCATTTAACTGGTTCTTTAAAGTTGATGACCATTATGAAAGTTATATCGATGCTGAAAGCCTTTTTCCTTGGGTGTTTATTCGTCGAGTGAATGAAGGAGGGTATAAAATTAACCAAAACTATACGTTTATTCAAAATAAAGGTAAAGTAAAAGAAGGAGATAAAGAATACAAAGCACCTTACAACGTTCAGGATATGATTTCTTCTTATTATTATGCCAGAACACTCGATTTTTCCAACGCACAGGAAGGTGATATTTTTGAGTTTGAGTCTTTTGTTGATGGCGAAGTATATCCGCTTAAAATTAAATTCTTAGGAAGAGAAACCATAAAACTAAAACAAGGGAAATTCAGAGCTTTAAAGTTCTGTCCGGTTGTTCAAGTTGACCGAATATTTAAAGATGAAGATGATTTGACAGTTTGGATTTCTGACGATGAAAATAAAATTCCTCTAATGGCTAAAGCTAGTATATTGGTAGGCTCAATTAAAATGGAATTAATAGACTATGAAGGGATTAAAAACCCTATTTCAAAAAAATAAATAGAAGCTCGGTTTATCCGGGCTTTTTTTTGTAGGTATCGATTATATCAACTCAATACTTGAAAAGTTACCCAACTGCCTAAATAAGCCAATCCCGTAAAAACAAATAATTGTAAAACCACAATTTTCCACGAGCCTGTTTCTTGTTTTACAATTGCCAAGGTACTCATACACTGTAAGGCAAATACATAAAAAATCAAAAGAGAAAAAGCAGTAGGTAATGTAAATTTAATTTTCTTGGTTTGTTGATTTGTTCCCCCAACACTATAAATCGTTTCCATAGTTCCTACAAAAACTTCACGAGCGGCAAAAGAAGTAATCAACGCTATTCCTATTTTCCAATCAAAACCCAAAGGGCGAATTACTGGTTCTATTGCTTTCCCGAAATGACCAATGTAGGAATGTTCCAATAATTCCGATTTGTATTGTGTTTGTAATTGATTAGCATCCACATTTCTTGATAATAACTCTCTGTTGTATTTTTCGGTTATCAATTTACGCTCTTTAGAAGGTCCGAAAGAAGATAAAAACCAAAGAGCTATGGAAACAATAATAATTATTTTCCCAGCCTGACGCACAAAAATCTTACCCTTATTCCACATGGAAAACAAAACATTTTTAGAACTCGGTAATTTAAAATTAGGCAACTCAAGAATAAAAGAAGAATCATTAGCCTTGGGTAAAAACTTATTGAGCACCAAAGCAATCAATAGACTGAAAACAATTCCCAAAAGATACAAGCCCATCATAAAAAGTCCTTGTAAATTAACTACGCCCAACCAATATTCCCGTGGAACAATATAGGAAACCAAAAACACATAAACGGGCAAGCGGGCAGAACAACTCATTAATGGAGTGATAAACAAAGTAATAAGACGTTCTCTTTGATTTTCGATATTACGCGTAGCCATAATTGCAGGAACAGCACAAGCAAAACCACCAACAAGCGGAATAATCGACTTACCGTTCATACCAAAATAGCTAAGAATTTTATCCGAAATAAAACTAATCCTACTTAAATACCCTGAATCTTCCAAAATGGTAATGAATCCGAATAAGAGCATAATTTGAGGCAAGAAAACAACTACCCCGCCTATACCGGCAATCAACCCATCCACAATAAAACTATTAATATTTCCTTCCGGAAGAACTTTGGAAGCAAAATCAGCCAAGTACTCAATTCCTGTACCAATCCATTCCA
>JALTUD010000263.1 GCA_027047735.1 Flavobacteriales bacterium
GTAATGATGTGGTTTTGTTGCAGGATAAAAAATTCGATAACGTATTTTTTACTTACAGCCATTGGCGAAGTAAAGAAGACTTGGAAGCGTATCGGAAATCGGAATTATTCAAAGGAATTTGGAAAAACACCAAAGCAAAATTTTGTGCCGAACCACAGGCTTGGAGCACCGAAGAAATAGCCTGAAATGTCCTTACTTTCTTTGAAATACATCAAAGGATTAGACGGTTTACGAGCTGTTTCTATTCTGTTTGTGGTTATTTCTCATTTGCTACCCGCAGGTTTGCCGGTTTACGAAACCCGTTATTGGCATCTGTTTTCAGGAACAACAGGAGTTCGGATATTTTTTGTTATCAGTGGTTATTTGATTACATCACTGCTAATGAAAGAACGCGAGAAATACGGAGGTATTTATTTCAAGTACTTTTTTGTCCGCCGATTTCTTCGTTTGTTACCACCCTTGTTGGTGTTTTACTTGATTACAATTATAGCAATGCTAAGCGGAGCCATCCCCGAAAATTATATAGGACTCGTTTACGCGATTTTTTACGTCTATAATTTTGTCCCGAACACTTATTACACCTACGAATTGGGGCATATGTGGTCATTAGCCGTCGAAGAACAATTTTATTTTACATGGCCCTTTTTATTGAACAAAGTAAAAATCATTTCAAGGTTATTCAAGTTCGTTATTTTATTTATAGTCGTATCCATTTTTGCGACCACTATCTTACCACAACTGTCAATAGCCGAAAATTACCACGTATCAAGATGGTTTTTCCCTGCATCCGCCCCCATATTTATTGGAAGCGGATTAGCCTTGTTAGTCTATTATAAAAAATCATTAGCCGAAAAATGGAGTAGGAGCAAGGCGTCATTTATTTCAGGAGCAATACTTTACAGTTCCCCATTGTATTTACCTACGCAAATGTTACCCTATACTTTCGTTATACAATCCTTAGGAATAGCCCTTTGGTTACTATACATAAGCGGAAACCAAGGCTCAATATTAGTAAAAGGCTTAGAAATACCACCGTTGAGGTACATTGGCAAAATATCCTATGGCATCTACGTCTATCAAGGATTTTTTCTACGCACCGGACCCGGAAGCGAATTTTACCTGCAACAATACCCCGTAAATATCATTCTAACACTAATCCTCGCTATACTATCCTATGAACTATTAGAAAAAAGAATCCTAAAAATAAAAGAAAAATATAGAAGAGTTAGTAAAGTCTAATTATTAGGGCGTTCCCATTACGGCATAAAAAAGCAATTTCGTTGCACTACATTACTTTTCAACGCCGTAATGGTCGGGCTATCACTACTCACTCTTTTTTCCCTCAAAAGGAGGAGGACAAAAAGGAGTTCAAACACGCCGTTCTATCCCTAACGTGTGTAAAATTGGAAGTAAGAAAGTGAATTTTAGTTTTCTTAGACGATGAAAAATTCTTTTGCATAGCCCCAGCTATGGAAAATAATTTTGAAGAAGGATAAGGAAAATAAAAACGCTTTATGCTTTCTATTTTACACATGTTAGGGATACCAATCCCTAACGTGTGTAAAAAGAGCGGTAAGAAAATGAGTTTTAGTTTCTTTAGACGATGAAAAAAATATTTGCATAGCACCCGCTATGGAAAATTTTTGAAGAAGTACAAAGGAAATAAACACATTATTCACTCAAAGCAACCACTTCCTGTACATCCGGCATATGAGATTTCAAAAGAGATTCAATACCACCTTTTAGTGTTGCCGTAGAGGAAGGACAACCACTACAAGAACCTTTTAGAATAACAGTAACAGTTCCTGTGGTTGGGTCAAACGACTGAAAATGAATTGCTCCACCATCACTTTCTACGGCAGGT
>JALTUD010000264.1 GCA_027047735.1 Flavobacteriales bacterium
GTATATCAATTGTTTTATTATTAAAAGAGAACTTCATATACAACAAAGAAAAGAACAAAAACAGTTCGTTTGAGTGTGTTTTTATAAAAGTTATACACCATCGAAGTATGAAATGTAGATAAAAACAGATAAAATACTCCGGTATTAAATCAGGATTCTATACCTTTGCTTTGGATTTTGCATACTTTTTGAGTAACTTGAGCATGACAAACTCCATAAACAAGGAAAATATGAACGAAAATTTCGAAAATCAAAAAACCAATATCGAGCAGAAAGCTGAAGATATGCTGAATGAAACCGGTGCGGTCTTTCACGATATTGAAGAGTTTGAAATGGTGGCGGATTTCCTTATTGATGATATGCAATTGGAAAATGCTTACCTTATATTGGAAAAGGGGTTGGCTCAATATCCCGATTCACCTAACCTTAAAATGGTCTTATGTGAGTACGACTTTCTGAAAGGAAATACCGAAAAAGCAATTTCCATGATGAGGGATATTGTAGAGTCGCATCCCTATGAGGTGGAGTACTTACTGGAGTACGCAAACCTATTTGCTCGTAGCGGTAATCCTGAAAAAGCTATTGAAAATTATGAAAAAGCCTTGGATTTTGACTTGGAAGATAAGGAATCTTTGCTTTTAGACATTGCTTTTGAATACCAACGTATAAGAAATTACGCAAGAGCCTTGGAATATTTAAAAGAAATTATCAAAATCTCTCCTGATAACGACTTGGTATTATTTGAGTTGGGAATTACTTACGGACAATTGAATTTAGAAAAAGAAGCCATAAAATTTTACAACGATTATCTGGACGAACATCCTTATTCTTATGTAGCGTGGTTTAACCTCGGTTCGATGTACGCTAAAGCAGGTAAGAATAAAAAAGCTGTTTTTGCTTTTGATTACAGCATACTTATTAACGAAAAATTTCCTGCATCCTACTACGGAAAAGCTAACGCTTATGTACAACTGACTCAATACAAAAAAGCCATTAAAGTACTTAATTCCACTTTTGTATTGGAACAACCCCACCCATTCGTCTATTGCATGATTGGCGAATGTCACGAAAAATTGGAAGATTACGATAAAGCACTTGCTTTCTACGAAAAAAGCATCGAATTGGATAATGATTTTGCCGATGCTTGGATGGGAATCGGTGTTGTAAAAGACTTAACCGACAAACCGCAAGAGGCAATTAAGTATATGGAAAAAGCCATAGAAAAAGAATCCGGCAATGCTGAGTTCTGGTATTTATACGCTGAGTTACTCAACAAATTGAAATTAAACGATGATGCCAAATTAGCTTATAATAAAGTAATAGAGCTTGACCCTAATAACACGGATGCTTGGTTGGATTATAGTAATCTATACTACCAAAAACAACACATCAACGAGGCAAAATCTATTTTGGAAAAAGCCCTGAATAAAAACGATAAAAATCAAGAATTACGCTATCGTTTAGTTGCTTACTTGGTACAACAGGGCGACCTTGTAAATGCTAAAAAGAATTTAGAAATTGCTTTAGGAGAAAACTACGAAGCACACGAAAAACTATTTGAATTTTACCCCGAAATAAAGAATATTAATGAAATTGTAGAGTTAATTAAAAGATATAAGTGATCAAATCTTAACAACTGATTACAAATTAGTTAATATCAACAAAATTACTTTTACAAGATAAAAAAACATAGATATGAATTTTATATTGCCAAACATTCCCGACAGAGGACAAAAACCCAGAGAATCGGGAGTAACCATGATGATGGACAAAGGCTTGAGCCTTAGAGAAACAGAAGATTTTATTTCAAGTGCCGGACACCTTACCGACATCGTTAAATTTGGTTTCGGAACATCAT
>JALTUD010000265.1 GCA_027047735.1 Flavobacteriales bacterium
ATCAACGCCTTGGCTCAACCTAAATTGGGGCATATAGCTATTCATCAAGCGGATATTGCTGTATCTGCTATTGTAAAAGAAGTAACAGGCAAGGGAGAGGTTATTCCTTTTGAACCCAGTATATTTTGTATTATGAATATGGGAGGTGCAGATGCAACCTTGATTTATTCTGATCATTTATACGGTGGTAAAAATGATTTAGCTTTCCATAATCCATTGTCAAGGATGATGAAGTGGGGATTTGATAGTTATTATTTTTATACGCAAGGTCATATGCCTCCGGATTTTACAATGGTTGGAATGGAAAAATTTTTGAATCTATTTCGTGAAGACCCGGATAAGGAGATTCCGTTTAAATAGGAGAGTGGGAGTTTTTTCTCGTCTAAAGAAACTAAAACTCACTTTTTTACTGCTCATTTCACGTACGTTAGGGATCGTATCCCTAACGCGAACAAAATAGACGGTACAAAGCGTTTTTTGATTCCTTATACTTCTTCATAAAAATTTTCCATAGCTGGGGCTATGCAAAATTTTTATTCATTGTCTAAGAAACCAAAAATTCACTTTCTATCCGCCAATTTCGCTCGCGTTAGGGATAGGAACGGCATCCTTTTGCCCTCCCTCCTTTTGGAGGGCAAAAGATATAGTGGATAGCCCGACCTCTTTTTTCTAAAACTACGTTTCGCGTGAGCGATATGTAGTTTTAGAAAAAAGAGGGAACGCCCAAATTAAATTAATAAAATAAATATAAATTAGATGTTAAATTATTCAATTACAGCACAAAGTAACAAAGGTGGTGATGCCGTTGCTATGGCTAATGATGCAGAGGTTCATTTTGATGCGTCTGCCGGTAGAAAAGATAAATTGCCTAATCCGGCTGAACTTCTGTTGACAAGTCTTGCGGCTTGTATGCTGAAAAATGTGGAAAGATATGCCGAAATTTTAAAGTTTGATTATATTAAAGCGTATGTGGAAATTAAGGGGACTAGAAATGATGCCCCGCCATTTATGTCTAAAATAGAATATAAATTATACGTTGAATCGAATATGGAACGGAAAAAATTAGATTTATTGCATAAAAATATTTTGAAATTTGGAACAATTACGAACACCTTGGCTAAGGCTAGTGAACTAAAAGGAACTATTGATTTTTTAACTACTAAATAATGATGAACTATATACCATTTACTATCGCTTTGTTGTTTGTTTTTTTAATGAACAGTTGTGGATTGAACGTTGATACTGAACTTAAAACAGGAGAGGAAAAAGTAGGAAAAACAGAATCGATTAAGGACAATTCTATTCCGATTATAAAGGTGTTGGATACAGATTTTTCTAAAGGAAGATTAACCTTAGAGCACGAAATTTCACTTGAAGATGTAGAGAAATTTCACGGTCATTTATGTGATGGATTAGTAGTTGGTTTTTTGGGAATTAAAGAAGGGCTGGCTGTTTTGTATCCCAATGGTATTGTGGATAGAACAAATACTAGAATTGTAAGTAAAAGTTCGCCTTGCTTGACTGATGTTGCTGTGTATGTAACCGGTGGACGGTATCAATTTGGAACTTTCTATGTGGATAATTCGATAGAGGAGGGGTTTTATATAATCCAACGAAAAGACAATGGAAAAGCGGTAGCAGTTTCACTAAAAAAAGGTGTAAAACCACCAGAAATAGATGAATTGGGAAAGAAAGCTGTTGAGGGAACTTTGCCGGCTTGTGATTTAGATAAACTAAAAGAAATGGAAGATACTTTTACTGAAAAATTACTTTCCGATACGCCTAGTGAAAATTTTAAGGTGATAGAGATAGATGATTTTATGTGGAGTCCGATTTTAAAGAATGATTTTGTTA
>JALTUD010000266.1:0-1396 GCA_027047735.1 Flavobacteriales bacterium
AATCAGAAACCTGTTTTTTTATTTTTTTTCAACCCCTTATTTACTTTTCTTAGACGGCGATTCCAAGATAACAAACACTAACTTTTTACAAAACTATTTAGCACACATCAAAAACGATACTTTGATATTATGCGGGGGAAGAATCTACCCCAAGCAATGCCCCTCAAAACAACAAAAACTAAGTTGGAAATACGGCATACAACGAGAAAGTCAAACAGCAAAACAAAGGCAACAAAACTCCAATAAATCCTTTATGACCAACAACTTTTTAATAAGCAGAAATGTACTGGGAATCATCCCCTTTGACGAACGCCTATCCACTTACGGACACGAAGACACGCTGTTTGGTTACCAATTGCACCAAAACAACATAAAAGTCAAACACATAGAAAATCCCGTGCTAAACGGCGAAATAGAAACCAATGAAAAGTATCTAAACAAGACAGAACAAGCAATAGAAAACCTAATAAAAATCACCCGTTACACCGACACTGAATTTTCCGAGTTTGTCTCATTACTCCGTTTCTATCAGAAAATAAAAAAATACAAGTTGACTCGTCCCATTGCTGTTCTTCACCGGATAACATCACCGTTAATTAAATCACTGCTACAAAAAGGAGTTGTAATCCTACCGTTGTTCGACTTTTATAAAATAGGTTTTTTCCTAAATAATAAAGATTAGGGCGTTCCCCTCATTTGCAAAAGAAACATACCGCTACGCTAAACGTTTCTTTTGCAAATGAGGGTCGGGCTATCCGCTATATCTTTTGGTTTGCATAAAGCAAACAAACCAAAAGGATGCCGCTTCTATCCCTAACGCAAAGAAAACCGTTTTATAGTACTCAGGATTCGTGTTAGGGATAAGAACTCTAATGCAGAAGATAGAAGTAGTTTCTATTCAATGTTTAAATGGAATTATGAATTGTTTTAATTCTATTTTGTTTTCGGAGTTGTGGAGATGGTTTATCTAATAAATTTGCATTAATTTCTCCTATTTTTTCAGAAATAGATGCGATTGTTTTTAATATCTCTGCTGTAATCTCGTATGGTGGTCTCATTGATAGTATCATTTGATAGTATCAAAAATAGTGTTTTTCCCCGGAAGTTTGTTATCATTAATGTTTTTATTGTGTCCAACGGTTAGGGCTATGGTGCATGCTACAGTTCAGTGTTATATTTTCCTATTAACCCGTATCTTCATTTAATGTTAATTATCATGTTTACAACGGTTTGCGGTATGCACTATGAGCCTGTGTTGTGCTTTCGTGCTTTATTTTGCAGTCAAGCTTATTGATAAATTAAGTGCATTTGCAATCAAAACAAAATTTGATATTCGGATATCTTCACCATTTTCAATCCTTGAAATATAAGGTCTTTTTTTACCAACTATTTTTGC
>JALTUD010000266.1:1406-1854 GCA_027047735.1 Flavobacteriales bacterium
TCCCATGATATTATATGTTTTATAAATATTTATCTAATAATTTTTCTGCTTGCTTAATCGCTTTTTTATAGTCTTTTGTAGATTTTTTTTGAAAACCATTTAAGCAAATTGCCTTTGTACATTCATTAAAATTTGAATGATCTACAGAAAATATGATTACCCGAATTTCATTGTTAGCTTTTATTCTAAGTTCATAAAACTCCGTATTTATCAACTTCTTAATGAAGTTTGAATGCACAATTTTTATTTCTTCAATTACAACAATCAATTGAAAAAACTTAGTTGATACTCTTTCGTTCTGATTATCAATAAAGTCCAAACATTCTGGTGTAATCAATATTTCTCTCATGGAATAAAGGTAACGTATTCGTTACATATATGCAAGTATTTTTTTATTTTTCTTCTGTCTGGTATCCTTTCTCCGCATGAAGTACAACGGTTAATATAT
>JALTUD010000267.1 GCA_027047735.1 Flavobacteriales bacterium
GTTTTTCTACTGCCGATTACTTGTAGGTTCAATCGGGCAATAATTTTATCGGCAAGGTCATATACACCTAAGATAGAGAATTTATAATTAGGTTTTTGCCACGCATATTTTTCGTTGAGTGTTGAATAGTTGTAGTATTCTCCCTTGGCATAGATTTTAATTTTTTCGTACAAACGATAACCAATCTGTGCCGAAAGCGTTGTCTTGTCGATAGAATCGTAAATAATATTGAACTTGTTTTGGTAGCTGTATGTGGTGTCCACTACAAACAAAGGCATATTTCCTATTTTTTCAAATTGTGCTTTTAAGTTAAACGAAACCGTAGCACTAATAGAGCCTTTAAATCCTCCGTAAAAATTAATACGTTGGTTGGTGTTTCGGTATGCCATTGTTGTATTGCCATAGTATTGGGTTGAAATATTTTCCAGTATGTATGGGTTTTGTTTTCTCAGTCCGTTAAACGTGTTTTGTTGTAAGCCTCCTGTTACTCCTACATAAGGCACAAAAATATTATTGAACAGGCTGTAACTTGCACTTAAATCCGGATAGAAGTAAAAGCGGGTTACGCTGGTAAAGTCGGCGTGAATCCCCGCTCCGACTTTAGCCAAAAAGTTCTTCCTTTTTGTTTTGATGTACGGATTTATTTTAAGTACGGTATTCCCAAATTGTGTTGAAGTCGGAAGAATTGTTGTTGTAATTGGTGTTAAAACAGGTTGTTTTAATGAGTTAACTTGTATGCTTACGTCTGCTCCTGCTTCTTCTCTGCCGATGAATTTATGCAAGTTGCTTTTTAGGGCAAAATCTAATTCGTTTACTTTAGTAAGACCGTTCAGGTAGTAAAAGTCAAAGGCGGTTTTGTGGCTCATTTTTGAACTGTCCCTATCGGTGTGGCGATAGATTGCCGAGTACGAAACGGTTTGATAGACTTGTCGTGTCGTGTCTTTGTTTTTGTAAGATTCGGGAATCAAGGTGTCTGCCGATTGATAACCATAGTAATTAAACTTGTTGCGTTCGTAAGCAATGTTCGTATAAAACGTTGAATTTCTTTTAATGTGTTTATAAAATGCTTTAAAATAATTGTCGCTAAATAAGTTTGTACCTACGTTTTTTAAATTGGTCAACGAACTGTAATGTTTGGCATTTACGCCCCACGATTTGGTTTTGGAACGCAAAGAAGAATAGTAAATGTCGGCATACGGACGCGTGTATGTTCCCAACCCTATTTTTGCGTAACCTTTGTAAAGTTTTTCGAGGGGTTCTTTTACTTTTATTTTGGCGGGTTTAATCGGTTTGGCTTCAAAGTCAACGTCTATATGTACGGGTTCGATGTAGTATTTTATCGGTGGTATTTCTATGGTAGAATCGCTGAGTTGCGGTGTGGTATTTAGCTTTTCCGATTTGGCGATGGTTCTTTTTAAGTCGTTGTTTGCCTCAAAAACTTCCGTTCCTCCTTGTGCCGAAGCCAAAAGCGTAAAGCAAACGAACATTCCCATTAGGAAGACGTGTTGCATCTCAAAAGAAGGCTTGTGCGTTGGCGCGTTAGGGATAGAACGGCGTGTTTGAACTCCTTTTTGCCCTCCTCCTTTTGAGGGCAAAAAGAGTGAGTAGTGATAGCCCGACCCTTGTGGTAACGCCCTGAAAATAATTGTATTTATTGTCTTTAGTATTCGCATTGTTCAAGTTTTTTTATTGGTGGTTTAAGTCCAATTCTTCGATGTTTTCTTCTTTGTCTTTTTGGTTGTTTTCGCCTTTTTCCAAAGCATCGATGTACTCAATTCTGTCGCGAGCCAATTGTTTAATTTCTTGTTCGTCCTTACCTTGGTAATTGTCGATAACGCTCTGTAAACTAGCACGTGCGTTGTAGTAGTCTTTTTGAGCGATAAAGTTGTCGCCCAATAGAATAATAGCTTTGGCTATCCAATAATCATAACTTGGTTTTTGGTTAACCAGTTCCATAATTTCGAGTTCGCACTCTTCGTTTTTGTTTTGTTCAAACAGTATTTCCGCTACATAATATTTTGCCTCCGCTCCTTTGATGCTTTTGGTGCTTTTGTTGCAGGCTCTCAACACATCGATAGCTTCGTCAAACTGTTTGGTTTCGCGTAGGGATAAACCTTTTATGCGTAGGGCTTCGGTTTTGGTGTTGTCGTCTAAACCGTCTAAATTTAACACCTTGTCGGCATAAGTGATAGCATTCGGATAATCTTTGAGTTTCCAATACGCAACCATTTGTTCCATTATGGCTGTTTTTATGTTGTCGGCACTACCTGCTACTTTTTCGAGTTCGCTGAATAGTTTGACCGCGTTGGTATAATCGCCTTTGGAAA
Organism: Flavobacteriales bacterium; assembly: GCA_027047735.1. Taxonomy (GTDB): domain Bacteria; phylum Bacteroidota; class Bacteroidia; order Flavobacteriales_D; family Parvicellaceae; genus S010-51. The sequence continues at coordinate 2,328 of JALTUD010000267.1, forward strand.
AGTAGATTTGACCGCCGTACAAGAGAGCTTCTTCGTAATCGTCGTTGTTCGGTTGAGCTGTTACGGCTAAATAATGCTCCAGTGCCTCATCTTGATTGGTTGTATATAGGCAATTGGCTAAGTAGAAATGAGCATCAAGTGCATTTTTCCCGTTGGGCACTTTTTGCAAGTAGATTTTAGCCTCTTTTTCAATAGCGTTGCAATCGCCCTTGTTCCAAGCGTTAAATACCGGTTCCCAAAGAGCGGAATCAATTTCTGTGGTAGCGACTTCTATGCCTCTTTGTTGTAACCAATCGTAGTATCCCGGCAGGTTGTCTTCTCCTTCATACACACTTTTCATCAGGGCAATAGCCGACTCATTTTCTATCGTAGCCGAAGGATAATCGTTAAGCACTTTGTTGACGTATTTTCTTGCTTCGGTATAATTTTTTTCTCGCACGTAAATCCCGGCTAAGTTGACCGTCATTTCAGGTACATATTTGTTGTTAGGATAATTGCGGATAAAATCTTTATATACTTGTTTGGCTTTTTCATTTTCACCTTGTTGTTGGTAGGATTGAGCCAATTCACGCAACGATAATATTTGATACGTTGAGTTAGGGTGGCGTTCCGTCAATTCTTTTAAGGTTTGAGCTTTGCCTTTGTTGTCCCCCAACAAACCTTGCGATTTTGCTTTTTGGAAATACGCATACGATAAATCTCCTTTGCCGATTTCTATTGCTTTGGTATAATTTTCTACCGCTCTTTTGTCGTCAGGCAATAGATAATACGCATCAGCCAAACGCAAATAAGCATCTTGCAATTTGTCTTTGTCCACCCGGTCTTTTAGTTGTATAAAATTACGGAAAGCGGTAATGGCTTTTTCTAAGTTTTGTTTTCTGTCCGCCGTGTTTATCGATGATTTGTTGAGTTCGCCGTTTTTAAAAGGTTTAGCTTTCATAAAATATGCATACGCCACACTATAATCGGCATCGCGATAAACGTTGGTCAAGGCAGAGCCGGGTTCTAAACGAAACTCCACATATTTATTAATTGCGTTGTCGTAATCCCCTTTTTTATAATATGATTCTCCTGTCCAATAAAGTGAAGAAGCATTTATTTTTTTGTCGGTCGGATATTTTAGGGCTTGTTTGAATTTTTGTATAGCCTCATCGTATTGGTGATTTAAGAACAGTTCAACACCACGGTTGTATGCAATGTTTTGATAGGCTTTTTTTACGCGGTAATCTTTCTTTTTGATTTGCTCGATAGATTGCAACGCACGGTCGTAATCTTTGGTGGTCATATAGGCTTTGATTAAAAACTCATACGCCTCGTCCAGTTGGTCGGAGTTGGGGTATTTGTCGATGTACTCCAAAAACGCTTGTGTCGATTCGCTGTAAGGACCGTTGGTTTCGTAAGCTAATTTTGCGTAGTTAAATAAAGCACTTTCTTGTATATCGGGGTTAAAGTGTAGTTTGCTGGCCGATTGAAAAGCATTGCGAGCTTTAGCTTTGTCTCCTTCTTTTAAGAAACAATCCGCCAATTGATACGAAGCCACTTGCGAAAGTGAATCTCTTTTGGTGATAACGGGCTTGAAGTTTTTTATGGCGTTTTCGCAATCGTGTATTTTGTAATAGGAATTTGCCAATTGGTAATTTGAAATACGGTCGGATGTAGCACGTTTTTTAAATTCTTTTAAATAAGGAATCGCCTCCTTGTACATCCGTTGGTGGTAATATGCATCGCCGATAAGTTTGGCAAATTCCGCTTTTCTTTTTTTACTGATATTTTCAAAATAAGCAGGAGCATAATCGGTAAGTTCTTTGTATTTGCCTTGCTTGTGGTAGATTTGTGCTACATAATAAGGTACAATGTTTTTAAACATTTCCGAATCCGAAATAGATTTAAAACCATTCAAAGCCGTTTGGTAATTCCCTTCGGTATAAGCAATATGGCTGAAGTAATAGGTAGCCGGAACTTGATATGCTGAAGAAATATCTTTTATTTCCGCAAAGTGAATTTTAGCTTTGTCGTATTGTTTGAGGTAAAAATAGCTGTAAGCCAGTTTGAACTCATATTCTATTTTTTCCAAATCAGAAAGAAAATAGGGGTCAACTTTTTCAAAATATTCGATTACGGCTTTAAATTTTTTCAACCTGTACTTTTGTTCGCCCAATAAAAAATAAACACGTTGTGCTTTGGCGTGGTCAGGGTGATTCACCGCAAATTGCGTCAACAGATACTCGGCATCTTCGTGAAATAGTTCTAAAGCACAAAGAGCATAATAGTATTCCGCATCTATCTTTATGGCGTCTTCTACGTCGGTGAATAAGGTCATTACTTCTTTAAACTTATCTTGTGCCGAACTGTATTTTTCTTTATCAAATAAATCTTGAGCGTCTTCGTAAACCTTGTAAGGCGAAGTGTATGCCAACGTGTTTTGGGCATAAGTAATTCCCGTAGCCGAAGATGTTGCCAAAAGAATAAAAAAGATTTTTAATAGCGTTTTCATAATACCTTTATGAGCTTTTTAGTAATGTTTTTCCCGTATGCGTTCATACATACAAAAGGAATTAACTTATAAAGGTAAAGTCAAGATAGATTGAATAACGTGCGGGATGCAGATTTTTGTTAACGCACCGATGTTAATTGGTTGCGTCTTTGTTGCTTTTATTGATGAAAAAATAAAGCCCGAATAAGCCTGCTACAATCAGAATTGGAATAACCCATGAATGCAAAATAAAAATAGAAAGCATAAGCACAGGAAAGGCAAAGATTAAAACCAAATGAAAAACGCCTTGATATTTTTTGTTATTAGAACTCATATCTGCAAAAATAACATTTTTATAAGAGTTCGAGTTTAGCAGACTAAAAAATAATTTGTTTCTTTGCATATTGGACTGTTTTGTCCTAGAAATAAAAACAAAAAGAGATAGACACCCTAAAAGCAGAGTGAAGATATGAAAATAATAGTACCCATGGCGGGAAGAGGTTCACGCCTAAGACCACATACATTAACCATTCCCAAACCGTTAATCCCCGTAGCGGGAAAGCCGATAGTTCAGCGTTTGGTAGAAGATATAGCGAGTGTTTGCGGAGAAAAAGTAGATGAAATTGCCTTTATAATAGGCGACTTTGGAGCAGAAGTGGAAAAGAATTTGATAAAAATTGCTGAAGATTTAGGAGCAAAAGGAACGATATACCATCAAGAGGAAGCCTTGGGAACAGCACATGCTATATTGTGTGCCAAAGAATCTTTAAAAGGAAACGTAGTTGTAGGATTTGCCGATACATTATTCAAAGCCGATTTTACCATAGATAAAGACGCTGACGGAATTATCTGGGTTAGTCAAATCGACGACCCCAGTGCTTTTGGCGTAGTTCAGTTGGACGAAAATAACATCATCACCGATTTTGTAGAAAAACCTCAGACTTTCGTTTCTGATTTAGCCATTATCGGAATCTATTACTTTAAGTCCGGCGAAAACTTAGCAGAAGAATTACAGTATTTGATAGACAACGACATCAAAGAAAAAGGCGAGTACCAATTGACAAATGCTTTGGAAACGATGAAACAAAAAGGCGTAAAGTTCACCACGGGAAAAGTCGATGAATGGTTAGATTGCGGTAATTATAAAGCAACGGTATATTCCAATCAACGTGTGTTGGAAAACGAGTTTAACGAAGGAAAAGACAATGTTTCCCCAAAGGCAACGTTAGAAGATTGCATCATTATTGACCCTTGTTTCATTGGAGAAAATGCCGAAGTCAGAAACAGTATTATCGGGCCTCACGTTTCCATCGGAAAAAATAGTGTTATCAACGATTCGATGATAAAAAATACCATCATCCAAAACGAAACAAACATAAACGGAGGTTTAATCGCCGATAGTATGATAGGTAATTTTGTTAAATACAAAGGCAATTGGAGCGAATTAAGCATTGGCGACTATACCGAGGTTAAGTAAAAGGGAGATTTGGGCGTTCCCCTAATTTGCAAAAACAACATTTCGCTCTCGCGAAACGTTGTTTTTGCAAATTAGGGTCGGGCTATCACTACTCGCTTTTTTTGCTTGCAAACAGCAAGCAAGCAAAAAAGAGCTCAAACACGCCGTTCTATCCCTAACGTGGATAAAATTGGAAGCAAG
>JALTUD010000268.1 GCA_027047735.1 Flavobacteriales bacterium
TGTGTTGCATAAGTGCAACAACACAAAAGGAGTTCAAACACGCCGTTCTATCCCTAACGCGGGGCAGGTGAGTGCAAAGAAAACGGAGTTTAGTTTTCTTAGACGATGAAAAATTCTTTTGCATAGCACCAGCTATGGAAAATAATTTTGAAGAAGTATAAGGAAAATAAAACCGTTTTATTGTGCTCAGATGTCCCGTGTTAGGGATACAATCCCTAACGCGGACGAAATTGGCGGATAGAAAGTAAATTTTTGGTTTCTTAGACAATGAATGAAAATTTTGCATAGCCGAGCTATGGAAAAATTTTATAAAGACGGATAAAGAATCAAAAAACGCTTTATACCGTCTATTTTGCTCGTATTAGGGATACGAACCCTTAACGCGAAACGGGTAAGTGCAAAGAGAAACTAAAACTCATTTTCTTTTCGGCTCGTTTCAATATTCAAATGGTACCATTCCATAAATGATAAGCAAAAGAATACCGATAATGAACTAGATTAATTATCTGGTTTTATTTTAAATTTTCCTGTTATATCACGTACTAAATAGGGGTTGTATTGCATAAATAAATCAGTTGAAGTAAAATCTCCCTCAATTATATAATGCCCTTTTTCTTTTTTTAACCTTCCATCTATTTTAATAAAATCCCCAAAGTCGAAATGTTTATTCAAAGTTCCTTTTATTCTTTTTTTATTTTTTTCTAATTTAGCACCACTAATTATTATATAATCTTTAGTAACTTCAGTTATTTCGAATTGTACTCCCAATAGATTTTTTTCTTGAATACTTCCATTATCTAATTGATATGTACCAAAGAAGTCCCCTACATAACTTCCTTTAGTAGGCTTTTCTTTATTACACGAAAAAAACAAGAATAATAAGCTAATTGGTAGAATAATTTTATTAATCCTTTTCAAGACCTCTTTCGGGGTAAGTTTTGTTTTGTCTGTTATATTTTCAAATGGTAAGTATTTCATCCAGAAGTAAAATTATTCTTTTAATTAAATACTAAAGCCGACCCAAAATCAAATCTTCAATCTCCTCCGAATCCCATTTGTTTTCTATGTTGGGTAAGCACATAATTTCTTTCATAATTTCTTCTTGTTGCATCCCTTTGGCAAGTGCTTCCGAGTAGCGAATGGAACTAAACGTAACTTGACTGTATAAAGGCATCCATTTATCGGGGTGTTTTTCAGATAGTTTGGCTTCTATCTTTTTTTGCAGCAAAAATTTCGGGTCAGCCACCGCATCTCTCATCACGTAATAGTTATGCAACGATAAATCCTGTACGGCATCTCCATCCGGTTTTCTGGTTTCTTGATATTCCTTAAAAATCAATTCCCAATTGTGGTTGTGTTTTTTCACTAGTTCATTCAGTACAAAACAATCTTCAAAACCCGCGTTCATTCCTTGCCCGTAAAACGGAACGGTTGCGTGTGCCGCATCGCCGATTAGAGCCGTAGTTTTATTCGTCCACGGATAACAACGGATTATCGCTAAAGAAGATAATGGGTGCTGATGCCAATTCTTCAGTAAATTCGGCATCATCTCATAAAAGTCGGGAAAGGTTTCTTTGAAAAATAGATTGACTTTTTCATCGGTATCTAAAGAGTCGAAAGCATTTTTTCCTCCTTCAAAGGGCATAAATAAAGTACACGTAAAAGAGCCGTCATCATTAGGTAAAGCTATCAACATAAAACGACCTCTCGGCCAAATGTGTAAGGCATTTTTTTCTAGTTTATAACTGCCGTCTTCATTTGCAGGCAACAGCAATTCTTTGTATCCGTCCTCGATGTATTGTTGGCTGTAATTGAATCTTGGCAAACGTTGCATTCCGGCAT
>JALTUD010000269.1 GCA_027047735.1 Flavobacteriales bacterium
TACAATCGAATCAAACAAGTGAATTTCATATCTATCCAAATCCCGCCAATGATTTTATTAGAATAAACGCAAAAGAACCTATAAAAACAGTCGAAGTCTTTAACATAGCCGGACAAAAAGTAAAGAGTTTACAATTTGTCAATTCAAAAAATGCAAAGATTGACTTGACTCAAATTATTTCAGGAGTTTATTTTGTAAAAGTTCAGACTGAACAGTCTTTCGTTACACAAAAGATTATTGTTAAGCCTTAAATCCGCACAGGTTCTATATTTTGTTTTCAACAATTTATTGTATTAGCTAAAAGCTGAGGAGTACTATTCTCTTTTTCTTCTATATTTGTTTTTTGCTTTAATACCGTTTCAATGTTAACATGGTATAACTTCAATGTAAAAAGACAAATGATCTATGTGGTTTATACTAAATACAGTACAGTTTATAATGATAGCCTTATGGACCGTACTTCTTATCCTTCTTGTTTTTTTGATGCTGTTGTTTAAACAACGAAATGCAGCTTTTTTTATTGTAGAAAAACTATGGTCGCCCGTATTGTTGGCAATAGCCGGTGCCCGCATTCAATCTGAGGGAAGAGAAAAACTTAAAAAAATAAATGATTCTGTTATTTTTGCTTCCAATCATCAGTCTAATTATGATATTGTAGCTATTATTAATCAAACGCCTCGTCATCTTCATTTTATAGCCAAGGAAGAATTAAAAAAAGTACCGTTTTTAGGGCAATACACGGCTGCAATGGGAATGATTTATATTGACAGGAAAAACAAGGAAAAAGCGAAAGAAAGTTTGATAAAAGCGGGTGAATTGATTCGTAACGGGAGAGATGTTGTTGTTTTTCCGGAAGGAACGCGTTCTAAAGACGGTAAAATCCATTTGTTTAAACGGGGAGCTTTTATTTTAGCTAAGGAAGGAAAGGTGGATATTATACCTGTAGCTATCAAAGGTACGTATAAAGTAAACCCGCCAACAGGTTTGAAATTAAGACCGGGGAAAATTGTAGTAAAATATGGAGATATAGTATATGCAAAGGATTTTGAAGACAAAACCGTAGAAGAATTTGCCGAATTTGTTAAAAATAGAGTAGAGGAACTGTATAATTCAATAGATTAGTAGTCAATGAAAAAGTTGATCAATACAATATTGGATACTTTTTATCCGTTGTTTAGTCCATTCATGCCTCCGAAAACGTTTCGTTATGCGGCTTGTGGCGGAGGAAATTTAGTGTTGGATATTATACTGTATTATCTTGTCTTTCATTTTGTTTTACACAAACAAGATATTCATCTTTTTCTTTTTACGATTAGCTCTCCAATTGCTGCATTTTTAATCGTTTTCGCCATTACTTTTCTTACAGGTTTTTGGCTCAACAGACATATAACCTTCCATGAATCTACCCTAAGAGGGAGAACGCAATTATCAAGGTATTTTTTGGTAGTTATGGGGGCTTTTTTGCTGAATTATGTACTGATGAAATTTTTTATAGAAGTACTCAATTTTTATCCTACAATTGCAAAGATTACAACGACTGCCGTTTCTGTTGTTTATAGCTACATTTTACAAAATAGATTTACTTTTAAGACACATAAATAACGAATGGCACTTGACGAGAAAGAAATAACAAAGCAGTTTAGCAACAAAAAAATAATCATTCCGATTCTTTTCGGATTGACGGTTTCAGCCTTATTACTTTACTATAATTTAAGTGATGTACGTTTTGAACCTATTTCAGCAGCAACAGTGGAGTCTGCTCAGACATACCAATGGGTTGACACAAATGGAAACGGAGTTGTAGATTTACAACAGCAAAATGAATTTGTGCCTTCTCCAAA
>JALTUD010000270.1 GCA_027047735.1 Flavobacteriales bacterium
GAAAAGGGGAACGCCCTAATAATAGAAGTTATAAAGTCTTTAAAAGTTTTTTTACTTCCAGTGATTTAGGGCTGGCAAGTAAGGCGGTGTTTAGATGTTTTTTTGCCTCTTTTATTTGTCCTTTTTTGATGTAGGCTTTGGAAATTAGTACATTGGAGTAGTAGTCGAAAGGGTAGAGTGTAAGCACCGTTTTGTTGAGGGCTATGGTTTTTGTATAATTTTTTTGAAGGTAATATACCGATGAAAGTTTATAAGCTACCGATGTGTTTTTGGGTGCTAAGACTAGAATTTTTTCGTATTGTTTGATGACTTCAGCAGTGTTTTTTAGTGCCGAAAGCGGATTGATATAGCCCAATTTTGCTTCTATGCTTTTAGGGTGTAGTGTTATTGCTTTTTCGTAGAAGGTTTTTGATTTTATGTATTGTTTGTTGAGGTAATACAACCAGCCTAATCGTAGATTATCGGTGTAAGATTTGGCGTCATAGACCGATTCGATTTCGGTTATTGCTCCTTTGTAATTGAATGAATTTTCAGCGACGTAACTTTTGTAATAAGCTTCACTTTTTCCTGTTTGTGCGGTTAGCCCCATTGAGAGTGCCAAACCTGCTAAGATGATTAGTTTTTTCATAATAAATGTTTTAGTCCGAAAATAAACGAGTTATAATTATATGGTATATTGGTTTCAAATTGAATGTCTTTTTCGTATTGATAGGAGAAATAAAAGCTGTTGTTTTTATCGATTTTCCACGAGATTAAACTGATGACTTTGTTGGTTTTGTCTTTTGTGTTGAATAATTGAGAATTGTTAAATAAACTGATAACGTAGTTGTTTTGTCGCACGTAACACGCCATAATCGAGAGTTTACTATTTAGAAAATACTCTACCGAAGGAATGGCGTTGATGTAGTTGTTTCCTTCATTTGAGATGAAACTTGCATCTATTCCCAATCTTAACCGATTCTTTAAAAGTAAATATTTTAGGTCTATTCCGGCTCTTAATTGTGTTGATTTTTTTGAGTAATTTATCGGAGAGTTCCAGGTGTAAGTGGAATCGTAGGTGGAAACTAAGGTGCTATTGTTAAAGTATTCGCTGTGCAAATCTGTTTTGTTTGTTTCCTCTGTTATCAGTGAATAATTTTCCAGTGAATAATTAAAATAAGGCATCAAGTACAGTTTGTTTAACCATTTCTCTACGCCTAATTGAAGCATATACAGGTTTATTTTTTCTTGCCCGCTTGTTTGGTTGTTGGTTGTATAAAGATGGGTTGAGTTGGTTAAAAACAGGGAGTTTTCATTAACGTTGTATAATTCTTTAGTTACCGAAGAACTTGTGTATTCATTAGAATACCCCGCATAATTCAATGACGGTTTAAGTACAAAACCTTCTTTTAGAGAAAGGATAGGTGCAATGTAATAGTTTTGTTGATGAATATTTTCCTTTAAATTAAAGGTATTCGATTTTGTAGCTTCTCTATTGATTGAGAAATAGTTATACGAATGATAAAATCCGAATTTTTGAGAAAATCGATGATTTAAACCAATGTTTCCGTAATAGACATTGCCGACCTTTTGAGGGTTGTTAGATAGTTTCGCTCCGGTTTCTACATACACAAAGTCAAACAGCTTACTTGGTCTGTAAGCGATTTTATTGCGAACGGTATCGTTAAGGTGCTTAAAATAAACATCTGTTTTTGAATAATCTTTCAGGTAAACATTTGACCAAAATAAATATTCGTTAATAATTTCGTCATTTGGGTTGTTTTCCAATGCCTTTTCAAAAAAGGGAATGGCTTTTTCGTATTGTTTAAGATTGTAGTAGGCGATTCCCGTTCTTAATGCTAAGTCATAATAACCTAAGCCTTGATTGATTTTTTCTTCTCCGTAGGAAGCTAATTTTTCCCAATCTTGGTTGATATACAATTTACGACTGGTTTCTTCCAAATCCATATAAGAGTTTTGTCCCAAAGCACATACGGAAACGAATAAAAATAGTAACGTTATGATTCGATATCTAATTTCCATTGTAGTATAATTTTTTCGTTTTCGGTCGTAAAAACACATTCTTGAATTTCGTTATTTTTCACCGTAACGTTAGTCATTAATTTCTTTGTTCCGGTTGTTTTTCGTTTTCCTGTCCCTACTGTTTGAAATACTATTTCTTTAGGATTATGCGTGTCGTCAATTTCTTTAAAGTTAAGCGTATAAAATGCATTGCAAAAATGATAAAAAGGAGCGACAAAATCGTGGACAAAAAGAGTAGGTTTTGAAAAGAAATAATCGATAGGGAGCAAATCTTCCACTTTTAAATTCTTAACAAAAGACAGCAAAACTTTGTGTAAGCCTAAATAAAATAAATACAATTCCGAGTCGGTATCACCATAGAAATCGGTGGCATAGAATAAGGTCTTATTATTGACAAAATACAAGGTCGATTTAGTTGTATGGCAATATATGTATGTTTGGTTATAGGCTGTGGTAAAGACTTCCCATTTTAAGATACGTTGCTTACCGTTTCTGTTGGAATTGATACTAAATTCTTTGCCGGGTATAAAATCAAAAGCCTTTTGTAAAAGAGGTGTAGGCGATACGTTCGATACAAAATCTCCCTCTTCGGGAATACTATATTCTTTAAAGAAAAACTGTTCACCTTTTCTTAGGATATAATTCGCTATCGGATAAGGTAAGGTTTTTGAACCGACAAACGGCGTGCTTTGTAATTGAAAATGCAGATGAGGTTCAGGCGAACGTCCGGAACTTCCGCAATAACCGATGATGTCTCCTTTTTTTACATAATCTCCTTCTTTTACTTTCAACGTAAATTTTTTAAGATGCGATAATTTGCTGTAAAAATACTCACCGTGTTTAATGACAACCGTATTTCCCCAATTGTTTTCCAAATCCACCTCTCCAATCATATTGTCTTCTATTCCGTCCACGACCGTAGAAACATATCCCGATTCCGGAGCACAAACCGGCAGGTCGTAGCAGTAGTAATCTTTGAGTTCCGTTCCCAAATTTTTATAGGTTACCCCCATTTCGTTTACAATATCAAAATCCCACGCATATTTCCAATCCCCTTTGTGTGTTATTTCTCCCTCGTGTCCTTGTGGTATATGCCACTCTCCAAAAAACGGTAGAGCAATATTAAAATAGGTGTATTTCCCAAACCGTTCCTTCGCATCATGATGTTTATAATAATGTTTTTCAGGAGAAAATAATTGTAATCGAACCATCTCAATACCGGAAACTTTAGTGCGATTGTAAAGCGTACCTAAAAACAATAAAACTACAATATTAAAAGGAAGAGAGTAAAGCGGTAATCCGAATTTTGTGGTAAATAAAGTATGCAAGGCACTAATTAACAAAGCAATAATCGGAATAGTCAACAGCAATAAAAAATAAGATTTTTTAGAAGGAACAATAAAGAACCCGCCCAAAGCAATAGCCGTTAGAATAAAGTTAAAACCAATGTAACTGTATATCAGTTGCGAATAATCTCCTCCTAAGAAATAGTAAAAAGCATACCCCACCAAAAATCCGAGCACCGACAAAAGAAAAGCCATTCTGGAGTAAATTAACAGCCCTATACTCAGCAAAATACCCGCCAAATCATTAAATTGAAATAAAATAGCCCCCAAGGAGCGAAAAAACAAATGAAATAAGTTCGCCAAAGGAAAATTATCTACCCATTCGTTAACGTTAGAAAAAATAAACGGAAAATATTTTTCGATAGAGAGAATTTCTTTTTCATTCAGCACCAGTGCATTAAAATTATTAGCCCCTAATATCACAATCCAAAGCACCAGCAAAAAAGGAATACTCAATAAAGGTAATCCTCTTTTTCCCAATGATGAAACATACCACACCGACACAAAAAAAGTAAGAGCCGACACAATCACCAAAAGAATAAAATACGAAAGATTAAACTCATAAAAAATACCAAGAGCAATACCCACCGTCAGAGAGTTATACGTATAAGTTCCGTCGCGAATCAGTTCCAAATTAAAGTTAAAAAAACGAGCTAAAATTTGTCCTGTAATCACAGCAATTATCCCACTGATTCCCGCACCAAAATCCAAAAAAGTAACCAGAATAATAATAAAGGCAAACCACCGGTTATTTGAGAAAAACACCTGCGAAAAACTATTGATAAGCCCCTCGGTATAAAGAGCAAATCTATTCTTCAAACTTATGGTCTTGTCTTTTGTCATCTTTAGTTTTTGGGCGTTTCCATTACGGCATAAAAAAGTTATTTCGTTGTACTACATAACATTTTAACGCCGTAATGGTCGGGCTATCACTACTCACTCTTTTGTGTTGCATAAGTGCAACAACACAAAAGGAGTTCAAACATGCCGTTCTATCCCTAACGCAGTTAAGCAGTAAACTTCAAAATGCTTTTTTATAAAACAAAGTACTGCTAAGGTTGTAAATTAAACAAAATAAGAGTAAATAAAATGTAGTAAAAGTAACAAAAGCTAAAATTACTTTTTTAAATCCGCAAGTAATTTCGTAAGGTACTTATTTTTTCTTCGCCTTTTGCATCGGATTTTGACCTTCTCCGTGTGTTCTCCAATACGGTTTTACGTGCTGTTCAAAACGCGTAGGGATAAGTCTTTGTGGATAATAATTATTCTCCGTATCGGTATCAGCCGTTTCCAAATTCGGGTCTAAAACAATTTGTGTAACTTTCTTTTGAAAATAAAATACTTTCGTTATTTTATCATTGTTCTTTCTCCAAATTTCAGCAGGTATTCTTTGCACTTCTTTAGTCCCGTCTTCAAAGGTAAATTCAACAATCAGAGGCATCACCAATCCACCGATGTTTTCAAAATCCACTTGATAAAAATTGATGTCTTTTTCAATAATTTCTTTTTTGTATTTGCTTTGGTGTTTTAAATAATGTTGATAATTTTCTAATTCTTCAGGAGTAACTTCAAACGGGTCGTATGTCGTATAGAAATCTTCCAATCCTTTATCTTTTTCAACAGCAGTTTGAGCAATAGCGGTTTTGTTCCTTTGGTTAGAAATATCTTTGTTTGTAAGTTCTTCGGCTTTTTCCTTTTTTATTTTATTTTCTATTTCAGGATTTTTTGTGTTTAATTTCAGCCACTTCACGTCTGTTATTGCTATATCTACGTGGTCGGTTGTGTAGAACCAACCTCTCCAAAACCAATCTAAATCAACCGCACTTGCATCTTCCATTGTTCTGAAAAAATCGGCAGGAGTCGGGTGTTTCATCATCCATCTGTTGGCGTAGGTTTTAAAGGCATAATCAAACAATTCTCTACCCATTACCGTTTCTCTTAAAATATTTAAAGCCGTAGCCGGTTTTCCGTAAGCGTTATTCCCAAACTGAAGAATAGATTCACTGTTGGTCATGATAGGGGAAATATTGCTCACGTCCCCTTTCATATAATCAACAATTTTATAAGCCGGACCTCTTCGACTCGGATAATTTCTATCCCATTCTTGTTCGGCTAAATACTGTAGAAAAGTATTCAGACCTTCGTCCATCCATGTCCATTGTCTTTCATCAGAATTGACAATCATCGGGAAATAATTATGACCTACTTCGTGTATGATAACCGAAATCATTCCATTCTTAGCTCTTTCCGAGTAAGTTCCGTCGGGTTCCGGTCTTCCGCCGTTAAAACAAATCATCGGATATTCCATACCAATCCATTTTGTATGCACCGATATGGCAACGGGATAAGGGTAAGGAAAAGTGTGCGAAGAATAACTTCTCAATGTATGAGCCACTACCTTTGTACTGTATTGTTCCCACAACGGATTGCCTTCTTTCGGATAAAAAGACATGGCTAAAACATCTTTACCGTTTTCTTGTTTTACCACCATTGCGTCCCAAATAAATTTACGTGATGAAGCCCAAGCAAAATCTCTCACATTTTTTGCTTTAAAAATCCAAGTCTTACTTGCTTTAGCTTTTACTTTTTCTGCTTTTTCCGCTTCCTTTTGAGTAACAATAAAAACAGGATCCTTTTCTGATTTTTTTGCCCTTTCCAATCTGGAAAGTTGTTCCTTTCCAAGTATTTTATCTGCATTTTGAAGAGTTCCTGTTGCACCTACTACGTGGTCGGCAGGAACGGTAATTTCTACTTCGTAGTTTCCGAATGGCAATGTAAATTCACCGGCACCCAAAAATTGTTTGTTTTGCCAACCTTCCACATCGTTATAGACACACATTCTCGGATAGAATTGAGCAATGGTATAAAGGTAATTATCATCTTTTTTAAAGTATTCATACCCCGAACGCCCGCCGATTGCCATACGGTCATTAATGTTATAATTCCATTTAATATCGAAACTGATTGATGCACCCGGTTTCAACGGTTCAGCTAAATCAATACGCATCATTGTCTTATTAATGGTGTAGTTTAAGTCTTTTCCGTTTGTTTT
>JALTUD010000271.1 GCA_027047735.1 Flavobacteriales bacterium
TATTAATATTAGAAGGAATATTAGCAGGAGGAGCGTCAAAAATACCACCCGTATATTCCGTTTGTTGCAAAATAGCTTGGTAATTATCGTAGGTTTCTTTTGAAATTCGATGTTGAGCAACCATTACCGTATCTCCTGATTGTAACTCATCTTTACTTAAAGAGGTAAGTTCCACCAAATAAAAATAAGTAGCATCGGCAAAGTATTCATCACTTAACGATAGTTGTTCATTCAAAGAATCGTTATATAAAACACCATTGATGTAGATATTCCAAGCGTATCTGTCTCCAAATCCCGGTAATTCCTGTGTTGAAATTTTTATTGTATAGTCTTGAATTTCCGTACTCGAACCATTTACAAAATTGGGTTCAACAACAACCGTATCTAACGCAGGAACCGTATCACAAAAATTAGACCCTTCGTAAACCGCTCCGTCAACATCAATTGTTAGCGTATGCAATTGATTTATAGTAGCACTTGCTGTAGGTAAAGTTCTGTATATTCCCGGAGAAATTTCGTTGTATGTATAGCTGTTTATACCATCCGAAACTTTTACACTCGCTCCGGAAACAAGTTCCGGTGAATCAGCCGAATAAAAATTACTTGAGTAAGAAAGTTTCACCTCGTGAGCCTGTGCAAAAGACGAGAATTTAGCATCCACAATCAAGTGTTTTTCTCCCTCATTTAAGTCCAGTTGAATTATCTTATGGCAACCCGTAAACAATAAACCAAAAAATAGAGATAGATAAATAGTTTTCATAGGATTAAAATTTAAAGTTGTAAGTAACAGAAGGAATAATCTTAAATAAATACAGCATATCGGCCTGTGGTTGACCATTCTCACCTTTCGTAAAAGTCAAGCTGTAAGCATTTGCTCGATTATAGACATTGTAGATAGAAAACACCCATTCAGATTTATATTTTTTTCGCTTAGCATTTTTCTTACTTTGTAAAGTCGCGGACAAGTCCATTCGGTGATAATCCGGAAGGCGGGCGGCGTTCTTTTTAGAATATATAGGAACAGTCTGCCCTTGAAATTCATATTTGCCAACCGGCATAGAAACAGCTCTACCTGTATTATACACCCAGTTAAGAGCAACGCTCAAACGCTTGGATATATCGTAAGACGTAACAAATGAAACATTATGTGGTTGGTCATATTTAGCAGGATATTTTTCTCCATTATTTATCAAAGGAATATCTTTAAATACACGAGAATAAGTATAACTTAACCAACCTGTCCATTTTCCTTTGGTCTTTTTAGCCATAAGTTCCAATCCATAAGAATAAGATTTTCCCACTCTAAGTTCGCCTTCCAAATAAGGGTTCAGCAAAAGTTGAGCGTGGTCTTTAAAATCAATGGTGTTTTGCATCTTTTTATAATATACCTCAGCCGAAGTTTCAATTTGATTATTGTAAAAATTCCTAAAATATCCCAACGCCACCTGATCGGCAATTTGCGGTTTAACATTAGGACTACTCGAAAACCATACATCCAAAGGAGAAGAAGAAGTGGAGTTAGATGCCAATTGAATGTACTGACGTGTTCGGTTATAACTCATCTTTACCGAGCTGTTTTCATTTAATGAGTATTTCAGCCCCAAACGAGGTTCAAATCCCCCGTATGTATTATATATTTCACCATTTTTATAATAGGTTGTATCAGAAACATTAAAATTTTGGTCAAATGAATAGAGAGTAGCTTTTCCGATATTATTAAATAAAGAATAACGCAATCCGTAAACAGCCGAAAATCGCGTAGTAAATTCCTGTTCATTTGAAATATAAATAGCGTGTTCTAAAGAATTATTAGTCGGAGCAGCCAATGTATTTTCAACTCCATCAATTTCAAAGTAAATAGTACCCGGAGAAATCTCATGGAAAGAAGTCAATAACCCAAATTTTATAGTGTTTTTACGGTTGTAGTAAAAATTAAAATCCTCTTTTAAATAATAATCTTTAATGTTTGATTTCCAAGTAAAAGTATTGGGCGAATCAGCTGTTTTAGGCGAGCCCAAAGAATATTTGTAATTGCTGTAAACAAGCGTAGTATTAGAAAACAATTTCTCATTAAAAATATGATTCCATCGAATCGTACCGGTTCCATTTCCCCAACCCATTTTAAAGAAATCTTTCACAGCCAAAACATCTCTGCCGAAATACCCCGAAAGAAAAACCCTGTTGTTATCGTTAAAATTATAATTTGCTTTAATATTTGCATCATAAAAGTACAATCGATTTCCTTTAAGTTCTTCTTTTTTAGAAAGTTTAAGAAACATATCGGCATATGTTCTTCTTCCCGCAATCATAAAAGACCCTTTGTTTTTCTTAATGGGAGCACTCAATGTCAACCGACTGGAAATAGAACCAACTCCTCCTTCCCCCGACAAACGTTTCATATTCCCATCCTTCATTCTAATATCTAAAACAGAAGCCAATCGACCTCCATATTGAGCCGGAATACCACCTTTATACAATTCCACGTTTTTCACGGCATCAGGATTAAAAACAGAGAAAAACCCCATCAAATGCGAAGCATTATAAACGTTAGCTTCATCCAATAAAATCAAATTTTGGTCAGCAGCACCACCTCTCACAAAAAATCCTGAACCACCTTCTCCAATGGTTTGAACACCGGGCAACAGTTGTATAGCCTTAATCACATCCACTTCCCCCATAAGAGCAGGAATTTTTTTAATTTGAGTAATATTCAATTCCTCCTTACTCATATCCATACTTTCCACATTATCGTTCGAAGCCTTACCCTCAATTACTACTTCATCAAAAGTGGCGACATCTTCCTCTAATTCCACATCCAACCGAATGTTTTTATCCAAATCAATTTTTTTAGACACCGATTTATACCCCAAATATGAATACACTAAAGTATATGTACCCTTCGGAAGCGTAAGCGAGTAAAAGCCATACATATTTGTAATAGAACCTCTAGGTTGGTCAGCAATTTTGATACTTGCACCAATCAATCCTTCTCCGGTACCGGCATCTTTAACCGTTCCGCTAATAGTAAATTCATCTTGAGCCCTAAAACCGAGTAGAGAAAGCACAAAGACCAATAGAAATAAAATTTTCATAAGGATGTATTAGTTGCGTATTTAAGGTGTTGCATCTTTAACGAGCAAAAATAGATAAATATTTGAATGATACCATTTGAATTTTTAAATGTTATAATTTGGGCGTTCCCATTACAGCATAAAAAAGCAGTTTCGTTGCACTACACCACTTTTTAACGCTGTAATGGTCGGGCTATCACTACTCGCTTTTTTTTGCTTGCAACAGCAAGCAAGCAAAAAAAGAGCTCAAACACGCCGTTCTATCCCTAACGTGTGTAAAAATAGCGTTAAGAAAATAAGTTTTAGTTTCTTTAGACGATGAAAAAAATCTTTGCATAGCACCCGCTATGGAAATATTTTTTGCAGAAGTATAAAGGAAATAAAAACATTTTATGGTGCTCTTTTTATACAGGTTAGGGATACAATCCCTAACGCAAGTGGAATGAGTGCATAGAAAGTGAATTTAAGGTTTGTTAAAAATATTTTTAATATGTTTTTTATTTTAAATTAAAATTATAACTTTACAAAGAATAACCTCCTTATATCATTTCAATGTTTAAATGGTATAACATATATGGTTAACCTGTTCAAAGTTTTATCATTTTCATAATTCCTTAAATCCGCAAGTGATTTCGTTATGAAAAGTCAAAATGTGTATTATTATTGGTCAAGCACAGTTTTGAGACACGCAAGCGTAGCCATAGCTACGGTGAGTATCGAAAAACGAGCATTGCCAATAATGATGTGGAGTTTGGCTTTGGAATAGAAGATCACTTGCGGATTTAAGGTAATAATCAATACAATGAAATTAATAATCATTACACTATCTTTTATTTTATCATCTTTTTATTTGCTTAATAATAAAGTAACTACCGAAACCTCATTGACTGAAGTCTTAATTAAGTTGGGAGACAAAACACCTTTACACTATAAATACAAAACCAACGATACTGTTCTCATAAGACAAGGATTTGAAATTGTAACGAAAGGAAGAACCATTGCTCCAAATGGAAAATTAAGTAAAAGACAATCTAAATATTTTGTTTGTACAGATTGTCATAACATTTTTCGCGAAGATCCTGATTTAACACAAAGCAATCCCGATACTCGGTTAGATTACGCAGTAAAACACGATATTCCGTTTCTTCCTGGGACAACCTTTTATGGAATGGTGAATAGAGAACATTGGTATAATGATGACTATGTAAAAAAATATGGAGCTTTAGTAGTTCCTGCACACGATACTCTGGTAAATGCCGTACATTTGTGTAGTGTAGAATGTTCACAAGGAAGAGCGTTAGAAGCGTGGGAACTAAAAGCTGTAATGGCTTATTTTTATAATCTTGAATACAAACTGAAAGATTTGGAATTGACAAGTCGGGAATTACAACAGATAAATACGGCACAAACCTCTAAAGAGAAAAAAGAAATCTTAACACAATTAAAAAAACATTATTTGAATTATTCACCGGCAACATTTGTAGATCCGATACCTGTTGATAAACGGGAGATGGGGAAAAACGGAGATGCTGCAAAAGGCGAGATAATTTATAAAAGGAGCTGTTTACAGTGCCATGCAGAAGGCAGAGTAACCAATTTTATTTTGAGTGATAATACGTTGGATTTAAAATTCTTAAAATCACACCTCGACAAAGATTCGCATAAGTCGGTCTATACAATTGTCCGAAAAGGGACGTATGCTTTACCGGGGTATCGTCCGTATATGCCTAATTACACGTTACAACGTCTAAGTAGAAAACAAATGGAAGATTTAGTAGCCTTTATTCAAAAAGAAGGCAACTAAAGTATGTTTTATTGTTCATAACTTTATTTATTTTGTTGTTTTTATATTGATTGATGAGTAGTTTTGTACTAACTTTATAAAATCAATTATCATAAAGCCGTAGCTTCATCCCTTAGGTAGATTAAAATTATAAATTAGTATGAAATTATTATTGTCTTTTTTCTTTGTTAGTAGTTTAATATCAACGGTTTGGGCACAGTTTCCCAATGATATGCCATATCAAAGCATACCAACCCCATCAAACGTTGCCTTACCAAGTTATTTAGGAAATGTGATAGATCATTCTGTTCCGCAGCCCATAGAGATTAAACGAATTACCGATGCTTATCCTTATACCGATAATAACGGCGACCCTCAAGTTTGGTATCCTACGCATGAGTATTCAAAAATTCAAGTTTGGAATGCCAATCAAACTCTATTTAAGTTATTGACATGGAGTATTTTAGATGGAACTACTTATCAAGAGGTTCAAAGTTTATCCGGAGATATTTATCCGAGCTATTGGTCAAATGTTGATCCGGATTTGATTTGGAGTTTTCAAGAAAACGGAGATATTAAGAAATACACCGTTTCAACGAATACAACTCAAACAGTAGCCTCCCTTTCCGGGTATGAATACGTTCAAATGGGGCCGGGAGAAGGAAATTTTGATAAAAATGACCATTATGTAGCCTTGGTTGGAAAGAAAACAAACGGAGATTTAGATGTGATTGTTTATGATTTACAAACATTACAAACTGTAACCGTTAGAACTTTTCCCGGTGCTTGGGGAAGTGGTGGTCTAGGGTTTCCTGATTTGGTTGATTGGGTGTCGGTTTCACAATCCGGTAACTATGTCGTTATCATGTGGAATCATAATACAACTTCCGATAGTAACCCTTACATTGAAAATGGTAATTCTCACTACGGAGTGGAAGTGTATAACACTGTGGATATGCAATTTCAAAACCGAATAATTAAATACGGTAACCACGGGGATTTAGGATATGCTACAGACGGAAGTGAGGTCTTGGTACAGTTTTACGGAATGTATGGGGGAGGAACGTTATATATGCATAAGCTAGATGGAACAGAATCGAATATTGTTTTATCTACCAATCCGGATTTTGGAGTTGCCGGTCATGTTTCTTGTAGAAATATTAATCGACCGGGGTGGGCGTATATTACACATAGTATGCCGGCTCAATCGGGACAAATGGTGGCCGTGAAATTAGATAATTCAGGAGAAGTAGAACATTTTGGACATCATTTTAGTAGTGCTACAAGTTATGACCAAGCTGCAATGGCTGTCGCCTCACCTAATGGTGATTTAATTTGTTTTAAATCAGATTTTGGCACAGGTCCCAACACAACACCTTCAGTTTCTTATAGTTTTGTTGGTAAATTAGCCAATACTTCGTCAATACAATCGAATCAAACAAGTGAATTTCATATCTATCCAAATCCCGCCAATGATTTTATTAGAATAAACGCAAAAGAACCTATAAAAACAGTCGAAGTCTTTAACATAGCCGGACAAAAAGTAAAGAG
>JALTUD010000272.1 GCA_027047735.1 Flavobacteriales bacterium
AAAAAAACCGATTGAATATTCAACCGGTTTTTTAATATCATCGCTAATAATCTACTTACAAATTAGCATCCAATTTAGAAGCCAAAGTTTCTTTCGGTACGGCACCTACCACTTTCTCAACCACTTCTCCATTTTTCAGTACGATTAAAGTTGGAATATTACGAACACCGAATTTAGCCGCTAAAGAACCGTATTGATCAACGTTTACTTTACCGACTACTGCTTTTCCCTCGTATTCTTTTGATAAAGCCTCAACATGAGGACCAACCAAACGACAAGGACCACACCATTCCGCCCAAAAATCAATTAGCACCGGTTTATCTGTTTTTATTATCTCTTCAAAATTTGAATCTGTTATTTCTAAAGCCATTTTTATTTTATTTTTAAATTATAATTGATATTAATATCGCTCTCAATGCGAATTGCCGTAAAGATACGTTTCTTTCTTTAATTTTAAAAACACGTTTTTAATTTTTAACAGATTTTTTGTTTTGAACGCACTACGGGTTATCCCTCCTCTACTTTTTTATTCCTATAATGTGCCACAATTATTAAAGTAAAGATGAAAAAAATCGTAATCCAAGCCCAAACAGGAAAGGCAGGTGCTCCTCCTCTGGCATAACTGTGCAAACCTTTTGTCAAGTAATAATTAACCCCGACAAAAGTCATTAAAACAGAACTAAAACCAAGTACACTCGCAACATTAAAAGCAAACGTACCCCTTAAGCCCGGTACAAAACGCATGTGCAAAATAAAAGCATACACCAATACAATAACCAATGCCCAAGTTTCTTTAGCATCCCAGCCCCAGTATCGTCCCCACGATTCATTTGCCCAAATACCACCTAAGAATGTTCCTACGGTTGCTAAAACCAAACCTATGGTTAGTGTCATTTCGCTTATGTGAGTTAACTCTAAAATTGTTAGGTTTAATCGTTTTTTGTTTCGTTTTGTTTTTACTAAATACAGAAATAAGTTTATTATCCCCAAAATAAATCCTAACCCCAAAAATCCGTAACTAATCGTAATCGCAGCCACGTGAATTACCAACCAATAAGACTTTAGTACAGGTTGTAAATTTGTCAGTTGCGGATCAAAATTACTGTGCCCTGCTGTCATCAACACAAAGAAAGCTAACCAAGCTGTTGCAGCCAATATCACTTTGGAAGAACGTATAAAGAAAAAACCGGATAACAATCCGCCCCACGCTATCAAGATAAGTGCCTCATATCCATTGCTCCACGGTGCATGTCCAGTTAAATACCATCTGACTCCCATTCCGTAGGTTTGGTATAAAAACAAGATGAAAAGCACTCCTGCCAATCCATTATTAAGATATTTCACCCATTTCGGAGGCTTTGCAGACAAATTCTCTGTTAACCCGAAAATTAACAATAACAAACCGACCAAAGCATAATAGTTTTTCAGCTTTCCGAAAATATCTGTTTTGTTGTAATATATCTCCATTTCTATAGCTTTCTGAGAAGGCAATAAATTCGGATTGGCATTTTCGATTTGAAACTTTTTTATTTGTTTAAGTATCCCGTCGGTCATTTTATAATTGCCGGTTTCTATTGCCTTAGGCAAAGAATCCAAATACATCGAGAACAACATCGGATACGTCAAAAAAGGAACTTCGGGGTCAACTTTCATCTCGTTTGCAACCGAATCATACATGGTTACCCAAGTATTATTAGGATCGTCTTTTACCGGAAAAATTTTCAACAATTTGGAATCCATTACTTGCAAAGCAACATTAAACCGTTCATCCACTTTGATTAGTTCTTTGTCGAAAACCGTTTGTTCTGCCGGTTTTTTACGACGACTTTCCGCTACTTTTTCATAAATTTTATATTGTTTCTTATCATCGTAGAAATCAAAAAGCGTAGCACGACTTCCTTCTATCCCCAGCAATTCTCTTACTCCTGTATTTGCTCTTATTTTTATAAGTGGTTGTTTTGCCCAAAAACGCGGATGAATGTGCATATCCAAATAAACTTGCATCGCATCGTATGTCTTGCCTTCAATAGTAATTTCATTTAACTTTGCTATTTTGTGCAACACATCGTAAGCTAAGGTATGGACAGGTTCTATCCTTCCTTCGTACGTTTGTACCAACATTTCACCAAATTCATTGGCTTTATCCTGCGGAACAACCTTTACTTCTTGTTGTGCTTGAAATGCTGTGTTTAATAACAATAATAACACTAAAGAAAACATCGTTTTTCTTTTTTGTCGAATCTTTTTCAAGCGTTGACCTAATTCTGCAAATCGAGAGTGTTTATTGAATAGCGTCCATACAAAACCTATGGCTAATAATAAATATCCGATATAGGTTATCAGCGTTCCCCAGTAATCGTGATTAACTGAAAAAATAGTCCCCGATTCATCCGGTTCGTAAGACGATTGAAAGAAGCGAAACCCTTTATAATCCATAAAATGATTCATAAAAATTTCTTGTTTTTGGTGTAGGTTTTCTGTGGTATCATGTAGCGTTATAATACTTTTATAAGAAGATGGACTCATCGAACCGGGGTATCGTTCAAGAACGAAATCGTTTAACTCTATGGAAAATGGTAAATAAATCGGTTTTGCTCCATAACTGATATTAAACAAAAGACCATCCATTTCAAATGTAAGAAAATTTGCCATTCTATTTGCTCCTCCCATTACCACAATATCTTTTTTATTCCCATTATAATCTACGGTTAGCAGTAAAGCATCTAAATTCGATTTTTTATCATCGGCTTTTTGTAACTTTTTTATTGCTTTTTTATAGATTTTCTTAAACACAAATTGCGTTCCCATCACATTGTGAAGGTGCATCGGTTCAAAATCCATCACCGTATCTTTATAGATGGTATCTACGGTCATTTTCGGCATAGCTGTACGCTGAATAGTATAAGGCGAAAGAACAGTTAATTTTTCGGCTATATCATTAATTTTTATAGCTTCAGGAACATCGTTATTGTTGTATGAAACAAATACATTTCCCACTTTTTTCACTTCACCTTCCCCCAATAGAACTGTTTCTCTTCCGGATTTTCCTGCCACCACCAACTCCAACATATTTCTACCATTCGGTTGATTTTCCAACATTACTTCTTCTGCATTTTTTATGTAGCCTTTGTAAGAAATATCAAAGTGTCCTTTATTGGGAAAATCAACGGGAATGGAAAAATAGTTGCTCCAAAACGGTCGTTTTTCGTTACCGAAAACTTCAGAAAAATATAATTGATTTTCGTATTTAAACTGTTTTACCTCATCGGTAACATAGATTTGTAAATATGGTTCGGCACTGAACATTACATTAGAATTTTCACCCTCTTTAATCGGCATAATTCCTTCGTAACTGATATACCTTGTAATTCCCGCACCAATTAAAATCAATATAAATCCAACGTGTAAAAGTAATATACTCCATTTTTCTTTTTTCCACAGACGATACCTCCCTATGTTACCGATAAAATTGATAACTAAAAGTATCAATACTATCGAGAACCAACGTGTATTATAGACCAGCAAACGAGCTGTTACCGTATCGTAGCTATTCTCAATAAACGTAGCCGCACCTATTGCTATTGCAAAGACCAACAGCAAAAAAGCCATCATTCGAGTTGATATCAATATCTTTATTAATTTTTCCATAATTTTAAAGCGGTATTAAATCGCAAAACCAAAAGCCTAGGGCAGTATCTTTTTTACCTTTTTCTAATTCGTATTGTTTGTACTGTTTTTCTCCTTTTTGAAATATAATCGGATTTTTAAAAATGGGACCATCATAACAAAAGGTATGAAATTCACCGTTTTCTCCGCAAGGGTCAACATTATCAGGTAAATCCTTTAAAAACGATGCATCTATTTCTCTTCCTACAAAGCTTTCGTCTAACAACTCGGCTTTTGTACTGACTACAACGGCTTTAAAACCTAAATTGATAAATTCTTCTACCAATTTTTGTGTATCTTTTTTCCATAGCGGAAAATAACACTCAATTCCATAGGGTTTGAGTTGCTGTTCTCTATATTCTTTTAAATCTTCTAAAAAAATGTCTCCAAAAACAGCTTTTCCGAAATTGCGTGTTTGTAAATCGCTTACTTTCTTTTGTAGAATTTCATTGTATTCTTCCATTGTCGGAGATTCGGGCAACTCTATTGTTTCTAACGGAATTCCTAAAGATTTCGCTTGTTCTTGCAAGAGTTCCCTTCTTATTCCGTGCATCGAAACTCGATTGAAATGTCCGTTTACCGAAGTTAATAACAAATCAACGGTTATGCCTTCTTTCTGTAAATAATACATTGCCAAAGAAGAATCTTTCCCCGTACTCCAATTGAAATATGTTTTCGTGTTTTTATTCATTCTACTTTCAATCCGACAAAAGTAGAACTTTTAAATGTGATACCTACACTTTATCTTGTTAAAAAAGATTAACTTTGTTATCGTCTAAGCATATTGTATATTTGAAACCATTTAAACATTAAAATAAGCCTTATAAAGCGTTTTTACTTTCAAATGGTGTGAATCTACTATAAAGGAGAAACAACCATTCTTTCTATATATTACTGAATATGCGTTAGGGATAGAACGGTTTGTTTGAACTCCTTTTGTGTTGTTGCACTTATGCAACACAAAAGAGTGAGTAGTGATAGCCCGACCATTGCGGCGTTAAAAAGTAGTAGAGTGCAACGATACTGCTTTTTTATGCCGTAATGGGAACGCCCAAAAACTTAATAACCAAAAACATTCGACACTTATGCACGGTTTATTTTCAATTGTTATTGATGCTTTTGCTAAGGCTGTGATGGCTTTGCTGATTGTGAATGTTGTCTATTTTCTTATTGCCTTTTTTCAAACTGATACTGCGGACTGGCATATTGTTTTTAAATATGGTACGTTTAGCCTTAATGGAGAGCTTACAGGATTGAAATTAGGTTCGAACAAAGCGAATAAACTAATGTTGTTTGTTGCTTTGGTTACCTTTTTTTGGGAATATAGGAAGAGTAAAAAAATGAAACAAAATACTTGAAATGGATACAAACAAATCTTTAGCCGAACTAAAAAAAGGCGAAACGGGAATCGTTCAAGAGATTGAGGACGGAAAATTATCTTTACGACTGATGGAAATGGGCTTTGTTACAGGGGAAAAAGTTACATTAAAAGCAACGGCTCCGCTTGGCGACCCTATTGCTGTGGAAATTGCAGGATATAATTTGAGTTTAAGAAAAAAAGACGCAAAAAAGGTAAAAATAAAAGTAATTTCGTGTATTGAAATAGATTAACAACTATGAGTTTAGAGGAAGTAAAAAGTTACATCAATTCGATTAGAAGAGATTTTGCCGACCGTCCTTTGTCGGAAGATGCGGTAAAAGACAATCCGTTTGACCAATACGCCGTTTGGTTTGAAGAAGCCGTAGGTTCTCAAATTTTAGACCCTTACGCAATGTGTTTGGCTACGGCAAATAAGGCGGGACAACCTTCGTCGCGTATTGTATATATGCGAGATATTATTGATGAAAAATTTGTTTTTTATACCAATTATAATAGTCAAAAAGGACTGGAATTAGCAGAAAATCCTTATGCTTCGCTAACCTTATTTTGGGGCGAATTGGAACGGCAAATAAGAATTGAAGGAAAGGTAACCAAAGTCACTCCGGAAATATCGGATGCGTATTTTTCCGCACGACCAAAGGAAAGTAAAATCGGTGCTTGGGCTTCGCATCAAAGCCATTTGCTAAAAAGCAGGGAAGAATTGGAACAAAAAGTTAAAGAACTGCAAGAAAAATACAAAGATACGGACGATGTACCTCGCCCTGAATTTTGGGGTGGTTATCAATTAGAACCTAGTAAAGTGGAATTTTGGCAAGGAAGACCCAGCCGTTTGCACGATAGAATCGTTTACACCAAAAAGAACAATCAATGGCAGATAAACCGCTTGTTTCCGTAATCGAAACCTACTTTAAACGCTTTCAATTTCAAGAACCTCAACTCAAGGCCTCGGTTTCTCCCGATACCCGCTTAATTGTTGTTATACCTTGTTATAATGAAAAAAAGGTCATTCGCTCGTTAGAATCTCTGGCTAACGCACAAACACCACAAAACACTGCTATTGAAGTTATTACAGTAGTCAATCACGCTATTCACTCGGAAGAAAAGGTAAAACTATTAAATAAGAAAACGCTTGACGACATTGATGATTTTGCCAAAAAAAATAACTCATCCACATTGAAATTTCACTCCATTCGAGCCTTTGATTTACCTAAAAAACATGCAGGAGTAGGTCTGGCACGAAAAATAGGAATGGACGAAGCCCTCAACCGTTTCAAAACCATAAATCACAACGGCATAATCGTTTGTTTTGATGCCGATTCACTTTGTGAAACTAATTATTTTACGGAAATTATAGAAACCTTTAATAAATTTCCAAAAGCAAACGGCGCCTCTATACATTTTGAACATCCGACACAGGGAGATGAATATCCGCAAGAAATATACGATGCAATAATTGATTACGAACTACATCTTAGATATTACAAAAACGCCGTTCAGTTTACCGGTACTCCATTTTCCTATCACACCATCGGCTCAAGCATGGCTGTTAAAGCCGAAAGCTATGCCAAACAAGGCGGAATGAATAAGCGGAAAGCCGGTGAAGATTTTTATTTTTTAAATAAAATCATACAATTGGGTAATTTCATTGAAATCAATTCTACCAAAGTAATTCCCTCCCCACGCGTTTCGGACAGAGTACCTTTTGGAACAGGTAAAGCCGTAGGCGACATTCTTTCCAACAACGTCCCTGATTATTTATCCTATTCCTTTGATGCTTTTATCGTCCTGAAAAAATTCTTCGACACTATTCCCCTAAGCTATCAACAAAACAACTTTGAACAACTTCCTACAAGTATCCAAGATTTTATCGGACAAAAAAACTATACCGAGATAATCGAAGAAATCAAAAAAAACACAAGCAACATTACTTCCTATACCCAACGTTTTTATAACGTATTCGACTCCTTTTGGATATTAAAATTCGTTCATTATTACCGTGATAACCACAAAAAAAACGAGCCTACGACGGAAGAATGCCAAAAACTACTAAAAGCTATATATCCCGATAAACAACTCAAATTCACCAATAAAAAAGAGCTGTTGGAAATGATGAAAAAAGTTGATTTGCATATTCTTTAAGATTTGGGCGTTCCCCTATTCAACAGAAACAACATATCGCTGTCGCTAAACGTTGTTTCTGTTGAATAGGGTCGGGCTATCCACTATATCTTTTGGGTTGCATATACGCAACAACCCAAAAGGATGCCGTTTCTATCCCTAACGCGTGTTGAATGAAGTGCAAGAAAGTGAATTTTAGTTTCTTTAGACAATGAAGAAAATATTTGCATAGCCGAGCTATGGAAATATTTTATGAAGCAGGATAAAGGAAATAAAAACACTTTATGTACTTCTATTCAGCACGTGTTAGGGATACAATCCCTAACGCGGGTCAGGTAAGTGCAAAGAAAATGAGTTTTAGTTTCTTTTAGCAAGGGAAAAGACAATGAAGAAACTCTATACACAGCATATTCAAGACAAAACAGTTAACATATTCCCTCTCTAGTTCAAAACTT
Source organism: Flavobacteriales bacterium (assembly GCA_027047735.1). GTDB lineage: Bacteria > Bacteroidota > Bacteroidia > Flavobacteriales_D > Parvicellaceae > S010-51. The sequence continues at coordinate 7,621 of JALTUD010000272.1, forward strand.
TATATTTTTTTTCTTGACTTTGGCAACCGAAGGGTTTACATTTACGTTAATATTACAGTATTTCGATACACAACGCATAGTTTCACCACCATTTTATTCAGCTTATGAAAAAAAGACTACTATACCTTACGACCTTAATCATTTCTTTATTTAGCTTTTCATCAGCCTTCGCACACTCGGTACAAGTTGCTTATTGCATTAGTTGTAGCGGGCAACTAAGATTATACGTAGAACACTGGCACGGAAATGCCAACCCATCTTCGACAACCATGACCATTCAAACTACCGTTGACGGAGTAACTTCAACGATGACAGGTTCACCGGTTGCCAATCTGCAAAATATACCTTTCGCACAACTTCCCAATTGTGCTAGTCCACCCGTGGTTTTCGCTTCTTGTTCTCAAGCAAACACCTACAATGATTGGGTCGTTTATGACTTTCCAAATATAGGCGTAGGAGCTTCTGTACAATTTAGAATATTATCAGGGAATAGCTTTTTTACAGATGATGCTTGCGGGATGTTTCCGGCAACGTCTCCTACATTTATTGTTCAACCTTTAAATCAACCACCCATTACTGTTAATCCGGTTACCACTTGTAGTGGCACATCTGCTCCTGGTATAAATTTTCCTCCGGGCAATCCATCAGGAGGAACTTACATTTGGAGTAACGATAATCCTTCTATCGGCATTCCTGCTTCAGGTTCAGGAAATATTCCTAGTTTTAACCCACCTGCATCAAGTACTACGCAAGTAGCAAATATAACCGTTTCCTATCTTTGTGCCACCACACAATTTACCGTTACTGTTTTACCTTCTGCAGGACCTAATTTTAATTTTGTAAATATTCAAAATGTTGCTCTTAATGGAAATCCTCAAGTTCAATGCTTAGGAGATACTACTCAATTTACAGCACAAGCTACCCCCGGTGTAAACATTCAAAGTGCTACATGGGATTTTGGAGATGGGACAACATCAAACGTGATGAATCCAAGTCATTTATATGCTAATGAGGGAACTTACACTACGAACTTAACTGTCACAACCGATGGAGGATGTACACAAACATCCACTTCTACTATAACTGTTCACCCCAAACCGGTTGCCAATTTTACCAGCTCCCCCACTTGCGAACACGATGCCGTAACTTTTACGGATGCTTCTACTATTACTTCCGGTAGTATCACAGGATGGAATTGGAATTTTGGGGACGGTAATACATCTTCCTTACAAAACCCCTCTCATCAATACGGTCAAGACGGAACATATCCAATTAATTTAACCGTGGTTTCCGGTGTAGGCTGTATGAACAGTACTACAGGTTCTCAGTTAATCTACGAAAAACCAACAGCCTCGTTTGCTTCAACTAATGAATGCCTAACAGATGCTACTCAATTTACTGATAATTCTACCGCAATAGTAGCGTTAACCAATTGGGATTGGGATTTTCTAAACGATGGCTCTACCGATGATGTACAGCAGAATCCCAGCTACACCTTTCCTAATTTTGGTACACCTTCGGTCAAATTAACGGTTACTGACGCACACGGCTGTCATGACGATACAATAACAACCGTTACGGTTTACCCATTACCGGTTGCCGATTTTACTTCAAACGAAGTTTGTCCTACTTTCAATACCTTATTTACGGACAACTCCACCATTGCGGGAGGAGGAACCATTAACCAATGGATATGGGATTTTAACAATGACAATTCAACAGAGTCAACCGCTCAAAACCCTTCATACGCTTGGGGAACCGGTGGAACTTATGACACTAAACTTACCGTGGTTTCTACCGATGGTTGTTCTAATACCGTAATCAAACAAGTAACCGTTTACCCTAAACCTGTAGCTCAATTTTCAGTTGATGCAGTATGTCATCATAATGCCAACACTTACACCGATGCCTCAACCGTAGCTTTAGGAAATAGTATTGTCCAGTGGAATTGGGATTTTGGAGACGGTAATACGGATATTATGCAAAATACAACACACACTTATGCAAACGATGGTATATTTACTACTACACTTATTGTAACATCAAATAATGGATGTACAGATACCGTTTCGCATAATACAACTGTTTATGTTCTTCCTATTGCTTCGTTTACCTTCAGTACCGAATGTCTAAACGAAGCTACTCTATTGACAGACCAAACCATTTTTGATGTTCAACCTCAATCGTGGGCATGGGATTATACAAATGACGGCACAACTGATGATACACAACAAAACACCTCATTTGTTTATCCTAACTTTGGTTTTCACAATGTAAAATTAAGTGTTACCGACATTAACGGTTGTATGGATGACACAATAGCGACGATTGAAGTTAAACCACTTCCCGTTGCCGATTTTTCTTCAACCGCTGAATGTCCGTTTTTTCCTTCTTCTCTTACGGATTTATCTTCAGTACCGGGTGGTGCGATTATTAACCAATGGTCATGGGATATTTCGGACGATGGCTCCGTAGAATACACTACTCAAAACACAACGAACAGTTGGAATGCCGGCGGAACCTATTACGTTGAATTAAAAGTTGAAACCGCAGACGGTTGTTTAGATTCGGTAGTGAAGCCCGTTACAATTTTCCCAAAACCGGTTGCTGATTACAATCATACAACGGTTTGTTTCGGAACAAATACAGATTTCACAGATGCTTCTACCATTACGCTCAACAATACCATAACACAATGGTCTTGGGATTTTGATGATGGTCAAAATTCCTCACAAACAAACCCGTCGCACCTTTACGGAAGTCATGGAATATATGACGTTACATTAATGATTGAAACGAACAACGGATGTCGTGATACGGTTACAAAACCTGTTGAAGTATATGCTATGCCGGTGCCTTTCTTTACCATGCAAAATGCTTGTGAATATGAAACAATAGACTTTACTAACCTAACAACGATACCAAGTCAAGATAATATTACCTACTTATGGAACTTTGGCGATAACTTAATGGGGGCTGTTGAAAACCCGGAACACAACTACTCAATGGAAGGAACGTATAATGTAACATTAACTGCTACTTCATCTAATGGTTGTATTGCAGATACTACCTTACCTATCGAAATTTATGACGAGCCTTTTGCTCAATTTAGTTTATCTAACGGATGTGTTTATGAAGATTTCACTTTTAATGATTTAAGTAATACAACTTCAACAATCAACACATGGGAATGGTCTTTTGATGATGGTAGTACTTCTAATGCTCAATCTCCTGTTCATCACTTCGCAAGCGAAGGTATCTACAACATTACTTTGGTTACCACTACAACTGAAAATTGCTCGGATACCAATACAATTGCCTTGGAGGTATATCCTAAACCGGCTGCGAATTTTACCCCTACCGATGTTTGTTTAAATACGCCTACTGTTTTTGAAGATGTTTCTGCCGTATCAACTTCAGTTTTTCCGAATGAAACCATTCTTCAATATTCGATATGGGAGTTCGGGGATGGAACAACTGCTAACGGACATACAGTTACCCATACTTATCAAAATGCAGGTACTTATAACTCACAAATGATAGCTACTACATTTCACGGGTGTAAGGACACAGCCTATTTATATGTTGTTGTACACAATAATCCCGTAGCTTATTTCTCGGTGCTAGATTCAGTTGGGTGTAATCCTGTTACTGCTAATTTCGTCAATCAATCATCTATTGTTAATTACCCCTTAAATTATTCATTGAGTTATCTTTGGTATTTTGACAATGGTGAAATTTCATCTGCTGAAAATCCTTCTTCTACTTTTTACAATGAAGATCATGAGGATAACGAAAATTACGGGGCATCATTGGTTGTAACGTCTAATTACGGTTGTAAAGATTCTATTTATAGAGATAATATCATAACTGTCTATCCAATTCCATTGGCAGACTTTTCATTTACACCGGAAGAAGCTGATATTTATGATGCAAATGTTCAATTTACCGACCTTTCATTAGGTGCAAGCAGTTGGAATTGGAGTTTTGGCGACGGTTACTCTGATAGTACACAAAACCCTATGCATAATTATGCCGACTCGGGATATTATAATGTTAATCTAACCGTAACAAGTGCGTATGACTGCTCAAACGGTACTTCTAAAACTTTCCATGTTAAACCCGCCTTTAATATCTACATTCCTAATTCCATTACACCGAATGGAGATGGAAAAAACGATGTTTTCTTGGTTCGCGGATATGGAATAACCGATATGGAAATGTACATCTATGACAAATGGGGACAGTTAATCTATGAAGGATTTAGTAAAGACCAAGGTTGGGACGGCAGAAAAAAAGGAAAAATGCAAGAAACTGCTGTCTATGTTTATTTGATTAAGGTTACTGACCTAAATGATGAAAATCATATCTTTAAAGGGAGTTTAACTGTTGTTTATTAAGAACATCAGCACACTATATATGGTAAACGTCAACCTAATCAGTTGGCGTTTTTTTAGCTTGATTTAAAGCCCAAATGTTATAGGGATTAACTTAGATTAACATTTTTCTTTTGGTTAATTAGTGAATTTAATTGAGTTTTGTAAACATCATTAACACAATAATCAATTCATGAAAAAAACAATCATTTTATTAGCTAGTGCTTTTTTCCTATTTTCTTGCGGAAATGAAGAATCACATATAGAAGCACACGAAGCAAAAAAAGTAGAGCAAAAAACCGTTACTTCTAATGCTGTAACGTATAACAAAATACAAGATGGTAGTGTTGTAAATTGGAAAGGCTCAATAGTTGGAGGGATTAAATCGCACAATGGAGTACTTAAACTAAAAAGAGCCGAAGTAATTGCCGATGAAAACGGAATTGAAAAAGCCAAAGTTACTATTGACATGAAAAGTATCCATTCTTTGGATATTCCTACTACGGAACAAGATTATATAGACTTGGTCGGACACCTAAACAGCCCGGACTTTTTTAATACGGCTCAATTCCCTGAAGCGGATTTTGAAGTAACGGACATAAAGAAAAAAGAAGGAAATAAATATGCGGTTACAGGTAATTTAACCTTAATGGGTGTTACAAAAAGTATCACTTTCGATGCTGAGGTGGAAACTTCTCCTTCTTCTGTTCATATAAAATCCGTACCTTTTACGATTGATAGAACACAATGGGGAGTTAACTTTCATAGCGAAGGTACTCCGGGTATTCCTACGAACAGAATTATCAGTAATGATATTACGTTGGAAATTGATGTTACGATTGAAGCATAATGTTGTGTTATTGCGTTAGGGATGCGATCCCTAACACAGTTAATCTAAGCACAATAAAATATTTTTAGTATCCTCATACTTCTTCATATTTTATTTCCATAGCTGGGGCTATGCAAAGAAAATATTCATTGTCTGAGAACTACAAACTCCTCTTTCTTGCACTTATTTCATTCCGCGTTAGGGATTGGTATCCCTAACACAGTTAATCTAAGTGCAATAAAATGTTTTTAGTATCCTTATACTTCTTCATATTTTATTTCCATAGCTGGGGCTATGCAAAGAAAATATTCATCGTCTAAGAATACTAAATTCCATTTTCTTTACACTTATCTCAACTGCGTTAGGGATAGAACGGCGTGTTTGAACTCCTTTTGGTTTGTTGCATATATGCAAACCAAAAGAGTGAGTAGTGATAGCCCGACCATTACGGCGTTAAAAAGCAATGTAGTACAACGGAATTGCTTTTTTATGCCGTAATGGGAACGCCCAAATTATTATAGAGCTTTAAAAAGAATATGGTTTATGAAGATTAGAATAACGAAAGAATTTGATTTTGAGACGGCTCATGCTTTGGATGGTTATGAGGGGAAGTGTAAGGATATTCACGGACATTCATATCATTTGAAGGTTACGTTGATTGGTACACCGTCGGATGATGTTTGTCTATCGGATTGTGGTATGGTGGTGGATTTCGGGGATATTAAAAAGATTGTGCGTGAACATGTGTATAATGAATTTGATCATCGGTTAATTTTACGGAAAGATTCGAGGTTTAAGGGGATTGAGGTGAGTAACAGCAGGACGCGTTTTGTGGATTATCAGCCGACTTGCGAAAATATGTTGATTGATATTGTTACCATGATTCAAAAGCACTTGAAGGGAGAGGTGGAGTTGCATTCTGCTTTTTTGAGGGAAACGGCGACTAGTTATGCAGAATGGTTTGCTTCGGATAATATTTAATGTTTAATTTCGTTTGATTGCTATGTTGAAATATGGTTTACTGTGTTTTTCTTTCTTGATTTTTCTGAATGGTTTTGCTCAAAACCTGCGTAAGGAAGGGTTGAGTATTCCTTTTTTCGGGTTGAGTTATTCGGGGCAATTGCCGGGGGGAGATTTTGGTAAAAGGTTTGGGTTTACGAATAATGTGGGGATAAACTTCGGGGTTAAAACGGCTAAGAATTGGCAATTTGAATTTGAAGGTTGTTTTTTGTTTGGGAATAAGATTAAGGAGGATTCTATTATAGATTTTATTAGAACGACGGAAGGGTACATCATTGATAAATATGGTGATGCCGTGGCTGTTTATATGTATGAGAGAGGGTTTACGGAGATGATTATGGCGGGAAAACTTTTTCCGGTGGTGGGAAAAAATATGAACTCCGGAATTATCACGAAAGTCGGGGTTGGTTTTATGCATCATAAAATACGAGTAGAGAATCAGGATTATAAAGTACCTGCCTTGACGAAGCCGAATTTGGTTTATGTGGATAGATTGACAATGGGAGTGGTTGTGAAACAATATATCGGGTATCAAAATTTTAGTAATAACAAGCGGGTGAATTTTCATTTTGGAATTGAAGTAACGGAAGGATTTACTAAAGGTATGCGAGATTATCAGATGGGGTATGGCGAGTATCATGATAAGAGGTTTGAATTTTTAATTGGTTTGAGGGCAGGCTGGATTTTTCCGATTTACAGAAAAGTACCTGAGGAGTTTTACGTTGATTAATATGTCTAATTTAATATACAATACAGGGATAAAAGCCTATAAAACAGGCGTGAAAGTTGCTCGTCTGCTGGGGAATGAAAAGGCGAAAAAATGGCTTGAAGGTCGAGAGGGGTGGCAAGAAGAATTACAGTCATTTAGAGAAGGAAAAGAGAGCCGTCCTTTGATTTGGTTGCATGCATCGTCTTTAGGAGAATTTGAGCAAGTGAAGCCTTTGATTGAGCGAATAAAGAGTACAAAAGAATTTGATGATTATTTGCTTGTGGTTACTTTTTTTAGTCCTTCGGGGTATGAGAATAGTTTAACGTATGATAAAGCTGATTTGCTTTTTTATCTGCCGGCAGATACTCCTAATAATGCACAGCGGTTTTTAGATATTCTTAATCCGGATATAGCGATTTTTGTAAAATATGATTTTTGGTTTAATATTTTGGACGAGTTACAAAAAAGATTGACGCCTATTGTTTATTTTTCTTGTAATTTTAGAGAGGGGCAGTTGTTTTTTAAGCCTTATGGTAAGTGGCAACGCTCAATTTTACAAGGGATAAACGCTATACTTACTCTTAATCAACAAAGCAAAGAGATTTTAGAAAAAAATGATTTTGAAAACGTGAAAGTATGTGGCGATACGCGTTTTGATAAGGTAATAGATAATGCTGAAAAGTGCACTCCGGTTCCAATTGTAGAAAAATTTAAAGATAATAAGCCTTTATTAATTGTCGGAAGTTCTTGGCAACCGGAAGAAAAAATTATTGCTGATTTTGTAAACAACAATCAAGAACTAAAGGTGATTATTGCACCGCATGATATTTCTGAAAAGCATTTAAAGGAAATAGAATCGATAGTACCTGTAGCCGTTCGTTACTCAAGGGTTACGGAAGAAAATGTGGAAAACACAAATGTTATTTTGATTGATAATATCGGGTTACTGTCTAATCTTTATCAATATGCAGACTTTGCCTTTATTGGAGGAGGTTTCACAAATGATTTGCATAATATTTTAGAAGCAGCAGTTTTTGGTAATGTTGTCTTCTTTGGGAATAAGCACAGTAAATATCCGGAAGGGAGAGGGTTGATTGAGTATGGGGGAGCAATTGAAGTAAAAGACAGCAAAACTTTTACAAAAGAACTAAATCGACTGTTAATCGATATTAATAAAAGAAAAGAAATAGGGGGAAAAGCAAAGCATTTTGTAGAAAGACACAAAGGAGCTACGGATATTGTTTTTGAGGAAGTAAAGAGATTGATTTAAAAGGCTGAAAATGAAAAATAAGTTAACTTTAGCAGAGAAATTAACCATAGAAATGACGTATTTGTCAAACGAACGTTCTTTTTTGGCTTATGTTAGAACCGTTATGGTTTTTTTAAGTTCGGGAGTGGCGATTATGGAAATCAAGACCTTGTATGAATACCGAATTATAGCATATATTTTGTTATCGATTTCTCCTATTATTCTCATCATTGGTATTTATCGTTTTTTTAGTGTTAAAAAGGCTGTAAATCAAATCGTTGAACATTTTCATAAGCAAAATATAGAATGATTTATATTTTAGTTATTGGAGTACTCATTGTTCTTGCTTATGATTTTACGAATGGATTTCATGATGCGGCAGATATGGTAGCAACAGCTATAGCTTCTCACGCAATGACTCCTGCGATGGCTATCTTAATTGTTACGGTATTTACTTTTTTAGGCCCGTTTCTTGGTGGTTTGGCGGTTGCTGATACTATAGGAGAATTTATTGATTTGTCCGAGGTACAAACTTCCATAGCTTTTAGTGTTGTTTTTGGTGCTGTTTTAGCAGCTATATCGTATAATTTAATTACTTGGAAATTAGGGCTGCCAACTTCTTCTTCCAACTCCTTGACGGGAGGTTTGGTCGGAAGTGGTATAACAGCTTTGGGAAGTAGTTCAATTAACTGGGGAGTAAGTGAAGTTTTTCAGGGAGAGTTAACCGGTTTTACTAAAATCGTTATAGGAATGTTTTTTTCACCTTTAGCCGGTTTTGTTGTTGGTTTTATTATTATGCGACTTTCTCTTAATTTTTTAAGAAGGCTTTCGATGAAGTCTAGAAGGATATTTGTCGTTACTCAATATTTAACGGTGAGTTGGTTAGCATTTAGTCACGGAACAAATGATAGTCAAAAAGGTATGGGGATAATATCTATGTTACTACTTGCAGGAGGTGTATATAGTGAATTTACTGTACCTGACTGGGTGGTTTTGGCTTGTGCTTCCGTCATTACATTAGGAACTCTTTTTGGTGGATGGAGTATTATAAAAACTGTAGGTTTTAGAATATATAAAGTCCAAGTTTACCATTCTGTAATTGACCAAATTGGTTCAGCTGCTGTAATTTTGGGTTCGTCAATGATTGGAGCTCCAACCTCTACAACCCAAGTTGTAACAACAACTTTAGTCGGCGTGGGAGCTGCAGAGCATCCTAAACATGTACGTTGGGAAGTTGCAGGAAATATTGTTAAGGGGTGGTTATTGAATATTCCTGTTTCTATTTTTTTAGGGGCTGTATATTGTTATCTTTTACAGTTAATCTTTACTTTTTAATCTTTACTTTTATGGCTAACATGAATATTTTGGATAAATTAAAAGAGTTTGTTCTTCCCAAAGAAATTGATTTCTTTGGGGATCTTGAGGAACAGAGTAAAATTACAGAAGAGATAATTGAAAAATTAGTTTTAAAATATACAGTGAATCAAAAAAACAATATTTTTGATTTGATAGAAAAAGCTAAAAAAAGCAAAAAAAATAAGATAAAAGAATTAGAGAAAACTTTTATTACTCCTGTAGATAGAGAGGCGATTAATCGTTCGTATGCTCATTTGTACTGGATAACATTAAGTGTTGAGCATTTTATAAATGAATTAGATATTTATGGGATTCACAATTTAAATAAGTACGATAAGATATTAGAGTTACTAAAGGAACAAATTACTAATATTAAAATAGCATATTCATTTTTTAATGAAAAACAATATGAACAAATTCTCCATATCGTTAATCAAACGATTCATTTAGATAATAAATTGGTGCTGGCATATTCAACACAATTAAACCTTTTATTTGATGAAGGAAAGGAACTTGCTGTTACACTTAAACACAGAGAAATTTTATCACAATTGAAAGAAATTAGTAAAAGAATTCATTTCTGTGCGAATCAAATTGAGGATATCGTCTTTAAAATAGACTAAATTGGTTTATTGTGAGAGAATAAAAATAAACAAAATTATAAAATGGTAAAAGCAAAAAAGCATCTGGGACAACATTTTTTAAAGGATGAAAATATAAGCAGAAAGATTGCAGATTCATTAAGAAAAACATCGTTGTATGATGCTGTGATAGAGGTTGGCCCCGGAACGGGAGCACTAACAAAATATTTGTTAAACGGAAAAGACTTTGAAGTGGTTGCAGTAGAAATAGATAAAGAATCTGTTGTTTATTTGCATGAGAAATACCCTGAACTAAGAGTATTGGAAGAATCTTTTTTGAATCTTGATTTTGATAAGGTTTCTACCGGTGATATAGCGGTTATTGGAAATTTTCCATATAATATTTCAACACAAATATTATTTAAAGTTTATGAAGAAAGGCATAGAGTGCCGGAAGTTGTAGGTATGTTTCAAAAAGAAGTAGCGGAGAGAGTAGCAGAGAAGCCGGGAAGTAAAAAGTACGGGATATTGAGCGTCTTGCTTCAGGCATTTTATGATATTGAGTATTTGTTTACCGTTCATGAAAATGCTTTTATTCCTCCTCCGAAAGTAAAATCAGGCGTAATACGATTGACCAGAAACGACATAAATAAATTAGGGTGTGATGAAAAGAAGTTTAAACAAGTTGTTAAAATGGCTTTTAATCAACGTAGAAAAATGCTGAGAAGTTCGCTAAAGGCTATTATTCCTAAAGAAAAAAAAGATAATTCGTTGTTAAGGAAAAGACCGGAACAATTGAGTGTGGATGAATTTGTTGTTTTGACGAATTTGTTGTTTGGGTAAGTCACAAAAATGTTTTTTTTTGGAAAACTTATTGTTTATAGTTGATTTTAAGTTAAAACTTGTTTAAATTAGCTCATAAGAAACTAAAATTAATAATAAGGAAATAATTTATTGTTAGTAGATACTATAATATACTAACACAAAAGGGTTATCTTAATTAGATAAGGGGGGTATCTAAAATCTTAAATTCGAAAGTGATTTTGTTATGAAAAGTCAAAATATGCACTAGTGGTTTAGCATAGTTTTGATACTCTTTTCAATGTTTAAATGGTATGAGTACGCAAGTGTAACTTTAGCTACAGTAAGTATCTAAAAGTTGGTATAGCCAATAAT
>JALTUD010000273.1 GCA_027047735.1 Flavobacteriales bacterium
GATAATATATATATGAAAAAGAAGATATTTATTGGCTTAGCAGTTGTCATTGTATTTATTCAATTTATTAGGATAGATAAAACAAATCCGGAGATTAATATTTCAAAAGACTTTATTACAATCAATAAAACCCCAGATAGCATTGCTGTACTATTAAAAACATCATGTTATGATTGTCATTCTTATGAATCTAAGTATCCATGGTACACCAATATTTCTCCAGTTTCTTGGTTTGTGAAAAACCATATTAATGAAGCTCGAGAACATTTAAATTTTTCAGAATGGGGTAATTATTCAGCTAAGGATCAAGCTCACGCTGTAGAAGAGTGTGCTGAAGAAGTTGAAGAAGGAGAAATGCCATTGACCTCATATGTCCTAATGCATCGGGAGGCGAAGTTATCTAAAGAAAAACAAGAACTCCTAGAATCTTATTTCAAGTCTATTTAGTGAACTCTTTTTGTATGGATATACCCCCAAGGTAGATATTTAAAATTCAGTTAACACCTTAAATCTGCAAGTTATTTTGTTCATCGTTTAAGAAAACCAAAACTCACTTTCTTTCGTCTATTTTCAATATTTAAATGGTATCACTTGCGAATTAAAGGGATATTCGATTAAAGGAACACCACCATGTACGGAAAAGAAGAAGCACATAACCTAAGAATCTTATTTTGGACAAGTTTCGGAAAATATATCGGGCATAATCGTTTTGCATCAGGTAAGAAAGGAAAATGGTTAAATTACAAAACAGGAGTAAAAGACATTTACTTTAGAATGGATGCCGATAAAAGAACAGCCAAAGTTTGTATAGATATACAGCATAAAGATGAAGGAATAAGAGAATTGTTCTTTGAACAATTCAAAGAAGTCAAAACGGTTTTTGAAGACATCACCGGAACCAACGAGTGGATATGGGTAGAAAATTACGTTAATAATTTCAACAAAAACATACATCGAATTTACGTGGAAATTGATGGCGTTAATTTATACGATAAAAACACGTGGGCAAAAATTTTTCCTTTCTTTGCAAAATATATGATAGCCTTAGATGAATTTTGGTATGAGTTCAGCGATTTGTTTAAGCAATTAGAAAAATAAGCACTATGTCAACAGTATTAAGTTCAGTATATTTGGGAAATATAGATTATTACACCGTTTTAAACCAAAATGAAGAAGTAATCATCGATGAGTTTGAATATTTTCAAAAACAAACGTTCAGAAATCGTGCTGTCATTCACGGTGCCAATGGAGCGTTAAAGCTAATTGTTCCGCTCGTAAAACGAGGTATAAGAACACCAATGAAAGATATTAAAATTGATAATACTCAACGTTGGCAACATTTGCATTGGCGTTCAATAGAATCGGCTTATCGTTCTTCGCCGTATTTTGAGTTTTTTGAAGATGATTTTGCTCCGTTTTATGAAAAAGAATACAATTTTTTGGTCGATTTAAACGAAGAGTTGCAACACAAAATAATGGAGTTGTTAGGGATAGATGTTAAGATAAAAAAAACTGAAAAATTTCTTCCGATAGAAGATGATGATTTGAGAGTATTGATGCACCCCAAGAAAAAGCCAAGTTCACACTACAAAGAACAAGAATATATGCAAGTTTTCTCTGACAGGAATGGTTTTTTGCCTAATTTAAGCGTGTTGGACTTATTGTTCAATGAAGGAAGCAACGCAATTAGTTTCTTGTAGAGATTAACCTTAAATCCGCAAGTGAACTTCTATTCCAAAGCCAAACTCCGCATCATTATTGGCAATGCTCGTTTTTCGATACTCACCGTAGCTATGGCTACGTTTGCGTGTCTCAAAACTGTGCTAGACC